>PUNW01000019.1 GCA_003552665.1 Spirochaetaceae bacterium
AACCCGTGCTCAGGTGACGAGCGCGAACACCCTGGGCGCGATACTCACCTAGATCGTCGATTCCGATGATCTCGAAGCCATGCAGTCGTTCTCCCGGTTGCATCATATAGCTGTTCCTTGTTTTTCTCCGTCTATCTTGCTCGCGTTATCTTGCTCAAAAGCGAGCCGACCTTAGCTTAGCAGTCCGGCCTCACTCAACTGCCGCAGACATCGTACAGCCGAGTCGCCGCAGCTCCCTACCAATCGCCCGAAGCGCCGGGGACGGCGCCCGTCAAGCGTGTCCGATACCGTCCGGATTACGACCAGAGGCAATCCGTTCAACCTACACACCAACGCTACCGCGGCGCTCTCCATATCAACCACATCTCCGGGAAGACCGCGTTCGGCCGCAAGCCGTTGCTTCCCCGCCGCATCGAGAAACCGGTCGCCGGTCAGCACCCGGCCGAGCCGCGAGCGCTCGCGAAAGCAGGGGGCGGCCGCTACCGCCTCGGCCAGCGCAGGATCACAGGCGATGACTCCCGACGGGGTTTCGGGAACCTCACCGAGAGGGTAGCCGCATGCAGTCACGTCGAGATCATACTGCACACAGGAGCGCGCCACCACGATATCCCCGAGCTCGAGCTCCGGAGACAGGCCGCCGGCGATACCACTGAGAATCACCACCGCCGGCCGGCAATGCTCCACAAGCCGCTGCGTCATTGCCGCGGCTGAGGCTTTACCGACACCGATTCGGCCGACGGCCGTCTCAACGCCGCCGATACCGCCGCGATAGAGCTCGAATCCGCTCCATTCCTCGTACTCGAGCTGCACGAGTTGTCGCCGGATCGGCGCGATCTCCCTTCGAAGGGCCCCGAGGAGCAGAACCATGACCGCGGTTATACGGTACGCATGCTTCGCGCGCCCCTACCCCAGGGCCGCGCAGATGCGATCGAGCGCTTCGTGCAACACCTCGCGCGGTGCGGCGACGTTGAGCCGTTGAAAACCTTCGCCCCCCGGGCCGAACTGCGGCCCGTGAAGCAGCTCAACGCCGGCCTCCTCGCGCAGCACGCGCTGCAGCTCCAGATCATCAAGCTCGCGCTTGCGTTGCAGGCGCCGAAAGTCCAACCACATTACGAAACTCGCTTCCACCGGCGAGGTGGTCACCTCGGGCAGACGCTCGGCAAGCAGGCAGCGCACTTCATTCACCGTCAGCGCAAGATGTCGGCGCAGTGCGGCAAGCCACGCGCCGCCATAGGCGTAGGCGGCTTCGGAGGCGACGAGCGCGGGGAGTGTAACGTGATCCGTGCCGAGAGCCCTGAGCGCAGACCGGTACCGCCTGCGCATCTCGGAGTCTTTGATCACCGCCGCGGCCACCGAGCATCCGGGAATATTGAAGGTTTTGCTGGGTGAGACGATCGTGATCGTCCTCGCCGCTATCTCCGAGCCGATATCCGCAATCCCGAGAAACTCGTGCTCCTCGAAGCACAGGTCGGCGTGGATCTCGTCGGAGACCACAACGAGTTCGTGGCGCACCGCGATCTCGGCCAGCCCCTCCAGCTCGTGCCGTGTCCAGACACGCCCGACCGGGTTGTGGGGAGAGCACAACAACAACATACGCGTCCCCTCGTCGATGACCGTCTCCAGCTCCTCCAGGTCTAGGCGGTACTCGCCGTGGTGTTCGTGAAGGTGATTCAGTACCACTCGCCGGCGATTATCGCGCACCGCCTGGAAGAACGGCGGATAGACCGGCGTCTGCACAACAACTCCATCCCCAGGCTCGGTAAAGCACTCGATCGCGGTCTTGACCCCGGGCATGGTTGCAGAAACAACGGTGACCTCGTCCTTCGGCATTGCGCGGCCGTGCTGCGCGCGCTGGAACTGTTCGAGCCGTTCGTAGAGACTGTTAGGCACGTTGGTGTAGCCGAGAAGAGGATGTTCCAACCGGCGCTTGATGGCTTCCACGACCGCCGGCGGCGGCGGGTAGTCCATATCGGCGACCCACAGGGGCAGGCGCTCAGGCGGAACGAGATCCCACTTCACACTATCGGTCCCGCGTCGTTCGTACCGGGTGTCGAAATCGAAAGTCTCGGGAGTTTCGCTAGCCATATCGGCAGTATGCCGAAGCGCGGCTCGCAACGCAACCACGCTCCTGCTTGCGGCACGCTCGTCCTGTCGGTGGCAACCGAGCCCTGCTTGAAACGCCCTCCTGCTTGCGGCGCACCGAGCGGGCTTGCTATCATGCTCGGCAGCATGACGATCGCCACTGCGCAGCTGCGAGCACGGCTTATGCGGGAGCTTCGCCGGTTCTTCGAAGCAGCAGGCTATCTGGAAGCGGACACTCCCATCCTGTCACCGGATTTGATCCCCGAGAACCACCTCGATGTTTTCCGAACGCAGTTCGAACAGCCGGATCGCGAAGCGCGTGAGCTCTACATGGTCCCGTCGCCGGAAGTCCATCTCAAACGCCTCTTGGCCCACGGCTACGGCAATCTGTTTCAAATTACGCGCTGTTTCAGAAACGGCGAGTCAACCGGCAGTCGGCACAACCCCGAGTTCACGATGCTTGAGTGGTACACGATCGACAGCGATTACCGTGCTTCGCTTGACACGACCTTCAAGCTGTTGCAGAATCTCGCCGACCGGTTCGAATCCGTCGCGGCTCCCGAGGCTTACCAAGCTTTGACCTGCAAGCCGAGGATTCTGACGATCGAGACCGCATTTCGCGAGTATGTCGGAGTTTCCCTTGAGCAAGCGCTACAGCGGAGCAACCTGCGAGAGGCCTTGACTCAGGCCGGGCTTGAGCCGAGGAGCCTTGAAAGCACCGAAGAGCTGGTGAACCTTGCGCTGGTGGACCGCGTCGAGCCGAATCTTCCCACCGATCGGCCGGTGGCGCTGCTTGACTATCCCAAGCAGATTCCGACGCTGGCACGGGAACTCCCCGGCACCCCCTGGTGTGAGCGGTGGGAGCTCTACCTGGGCGGCGTGGAGCTTGCGAACTGCTACTCGGAGGAAACCGACTCGGAGCAGGTGAAGCGTTTTTTTGAAGCCCAACAGGCCCGCAAGCAGCTGCGCCACGCTGCGCACGCGGTCGATCCGGGATTCCCGATGCTCTTTGAAGCGGGCTTCCCGCGGTGTTCGGGAGTGGCGCTGGGGGTGGATCGCCTTTTGCTGGTCCTCTGCGGCGCAGACAGCCTGGATGAGGTCATCTATTTCCCGTTGGCCGCAGCGCTCGAACGCGATGAGAGCTCCGCGGCGAAGCGACGACACAGTTAAGACGACATCGTAAAGAAAGACGGAACGGAGAAACATACACATGGTACGAGCAGGTTCGATAACAAAAGGGATGGTGCTCCTGATCAAGGAGGAGCCCTACGCTGTAGCGGAGCGTGAGTTCGTAAACCCCGGCAAAGGGTCGGCTTTTGTGCGGCTGAAGCTCAAGAACCTGCGCACCGGGCAGGTCTTGCGCGAAACAATCAAGTCCAACGATTCGGTTCAGGAGGCGGATGTATACGACAAGGACGGGCAGTTCCTGTTCGCCGATGAGAGCGGCTACCACTTCATGGACACCGAAACCTATGAGCAGTACGTGATTGAGCGCGAGGGCCTCGAAGAGGAAGGCACTTACATGCGCGAAGGCGATACGTACCGGATCACGATGTGGGAGAATCGGCCGATAGACATCGTATTACCGCTGAAGATGACCTTCGAGGTAGTCGAAGCCGAAGAAGCGGTGAAGGGTGACACGGTCACCGGTGCCAATAAAATCGTCACGATCGAAACCGGCCGAAAGGTGAAGGTTCCGCTGTTTATCAAGCCGGGGGACAAGGTTCTGGTCAACACCGAAACCGGCGAGTACGTCGAGCGCGTGAATACCTAGGGACTGGTCGGAAGCTTGTTGCGACCCCTCGGGCTACCTCTCGGCCCCAGAACCGTTTAGCAGCTAATTCGACTCCATTCTCCGCCGTCGCCGCCTCCAAGCGGGCGTCGGTGTTGCAGTGTAAGCAGATACGGCGCAGCGCGCAACAAGCTTCGCACCACTCCTAATCGGTTGCAGGCACATTTAACTATTATGATATCGATTCGGCTTGACAGATTCGCGCATGCGTAGTTACACTGGGAGTAAGTTAACTAAACGGCTCAAGCATACAGTGCGAGCCTGTGGGGTGATTCTATGCGAGTGACGACGAAGGGACGATACGCTTTGCGAGCGATCTCGAAGTTGGCGATGGTGAACAGCGACCGTCCAGTACCAATCAAGCGACTGGCGAGCGAAGAGAACATCTCCCCCGAGTTCCTAGAGCAGATCTTTTTTCGACTCAAGCAGGCCGGCATCATTACCTCGGTGCGCGGCCCCGGCGGCGGATTCAGATTGAACTACGCGCCCCACGAAATCAACGCCAAGGCGATCTTCGAAGCGGTCGGCGAAGGGCTTACTATTACTCCGTGCGCCAACTGCAGCAGCGCCGTAGCTGAAGAAGAGTCAGACACGGTAGTGTGCGAACGTCAGGAGTTCTGCCACATGCATCCGGTCTGGCGCCAGGCCTCCCGACACATCAACGATTATTTTGAGAACCTCACGCTGCAAGATATCCTCGACATGACCGGGGGAAGCAACGGCAGGCAAGCCGCGGTCGAGGCGTGACCACCAGCCGGTTCAGACGCGATTATAATTATAACAGACGCGCTCATGACAGCTTCGTTTCTCCCGAGCCGGCGCTGATGTAACTGAGCGCTTCACCCTCTTCCGCCGCGCTGATCTCGCGCCGAGACCGCAATCGGCTGAGCAGCTCACGGATGTGGCCGTAGGCGTGAAGCATTACTCCCGCTGTCTCGAGCTCCGAGCGGCCGGTTGCTCCGCGGTCCAGCAACACCACCAGGTCCGTCACCTGCAGGCCCTGTTCGCGAAGCGTCCCGATCGCCTCGAGCTTGCTCACGCCGGACGTGATGAGATCATCGAGTAGCACCACGCGGTCGCCTTCCGAGAACTCCCCTTCCACGCGGTTGCCGCTTCCGTGCTGCTTGACCGAAAGCCGCGGATAAAGCAGCGGCACCTGCATTCGCAGCGCAACCGCCGTCGCGAGCGGCAGCCCCGCTATCGGAACGGCCGCCAGTCGATCGAACTCCAACCCCTCGAGCATCGAGCGATAGGCCTCCGAAACGAGCTCCAGCAGCGTGGGACTCGAAACTATGCGCCGCAGATCGACGTAAAACGGTGAGACGCTGCCGTCCTTGAGCGTGAACCGGCCGGTACGGAAACAGCGGTGCTCGATCAGCCCGTCCAGTACCCGCGTGCGCAGCGCTTGGCGCGGGCCTTGCTCGCCCCGGCCGGCCGACTCCTCGACGCGCTCTGCAACGCGCGCCGATTCCCCCTTCTCAGGCTCACCGGAAATCGCGGCCGCTCGCGAGCCCGCCACCGCTCGCGCGGCGTTAATCTCATCGCGCAGCTCCCGCGCGGCGTCTCCCGGCGCTTCGCTCTCGGCAACCGAGCGGCTTACGGCCACCAGCAAGCCGAGCCCGTCGGACCGAAGCCCGGCGGCAACCGCCTCGGTGGCGCTGCCGCCCTGCGCCCCAACTCCCGGCGCAAGGATCCAGACACCGGGGTGCTCGCGCCGCACCAGCGCGAGCGCTTCGGGGTCGTTCGCCGCCACAACCAGGCCCAATCGCCGCGACCAGCGCACGGAACGGTCGGCGACAACTTCGAAAAGCTTGTGCCGGTGCCGCGGATGCGTGTCGGCCAGGGTCAGCGCTTGGATCTCGTCCGCTCCCGGGTTGGAGGTGCGCACCAACACGAATACCGCCAGTCCCGGCTTCGCAAGATACGGTTCGACCGCTTCACGCCCCAGATAACCGCTCACGGTTACCGCACCGGCGCCGGTGCGCGTCACCGCGTCGGCATAGGCGGCCGCGGTCGCGCCTATATCCCCCCGCTTGGCATCGAGCAAAATCGGTATTTCTGCAGGCACCGCTGCGCAGGTTGCTTCAAGGGCCTCGAGCCCCCGCGGTCCGAACCGTTCGTAAAAGGCGATGTTGGGCTTGAAACACGCGGCGTACGGAGCGGTAGCTCCGATCAAACGCCGGTTGCTCTCGACGATTGCCGCCGCTGCTTCCTCAGGCGCGCCGGCATCCGGCCTCGGATCGAGACCGACACACAGAATACTGTCGATCTGACGACACCGTGCTTCGAGTCGTTCGAAAAAAGACTGCATTCGTCGGCCTCCACGACTGCCGGGCGGCCCCGGAAACACCGCCGAGCGACAGCGATTGGTAGCCAACATAGTGGATTCGGTGCATAATGGCAAGCGATGCGAATAACACCGGAAAACACCCAGGCAATCATCGTGGATGTCCAGGAACGACTGTTTCCCCACATCGACGAGCACGAGGCTCTGTCGGCGCGGCTTCAGATCCTGATCCGCGGCCTGCACGAACTGCGCCTGCCGATAGTCCTGACCGAGCAGTACCGCAAGGGGCTCGGCCCCACCATCGAGCCGGTCACGGAGGCGCTCGACGCCGTCGGAGAGTTTCAGCTGTTCGAAAAGATGGCGTTTAGCTGTTGTGACGACCCGACGATCGGCGAGCACCTCTCGACTGCCGGCGCGCGGTTCGTGGTACTTGCCGGAATCGAAACCCACATCTGCCTATTGCAGACCGCAATCGACGTGCTTGAACGCGGCCACACGCCGGTGATCGCGGCCGACGCCACCGGCTCGCGCCGACCGCACGACCGCGAGGTGGCGCTGGAACGCATGCGCGCCTCAGGCGCGATCGTCACCACGGTTGAATCGCTGTTGTTCGAGCTGTGCCGGTTCGCCGGAACCGACACGTTCCGCGCGATCTCAAAACTCGTGAAGTAGGGTATGAAGTAAGGCCCAAAGCAACGGGCTGCAGGACTCGGAGGCACCAATGGCTAAACGGGTTGGTTTCGTATCGTTTCGCTTCGCAGGAACCGACGGCGTTTCTCTCGAGGCACTGAAGTGGGTTGAAGTACTCGAGGCGCACGGGTTCGCATGCTATTTTCTGGGAGGAGAGCTCGATACGCCTCCCGAACGGTCGATGCTCGTGGAGGAGCTGCATTTCCAGCATCCCAGGATCCGCAAACTCCACGATGCGTGCTTTACCCGAGGTCGCCGTACGCGGGAGCTGACCAACGAGTTACATGCCCTGCGCGACCGGTTCAAGGACGTGCTCGAAGAGTTTGTTCGCCGCTTCGAGATAGACCTGC
>PUNW01000167.1 GCA_003552665.1 Spirochaetaceae bacterium
CGATCGCGGCCTCTATGTTAAACTCAAACATGTGACAGCTCCGGTTAGGGTAGTGGGGTGCGCGGCATATGCATGTTCAAAAGGGTAATGAACAGCAAATGGATCACAACGGCGATCGCAATAGCGAGCGCAACGAGCTTCGCGATGCGAACAGCCAGGCCGGCGCTTGTGCCGGCACGGCGAGCGTCTCTTACCGCGACCCAGACCCACCATACCGTGAGAAACAGTGCGGTTGAGGTCACGAGCCCGATATTGCGGAACGCCCAGCCGTAGAGCCACATCGCAAGCGCGACGCCTATGGCGTACGGCAGCACCCATGTTTTGCTCAGTTGTTCGGCCTTCTCCGGCTTCACTACGTCGCGTACCAGAATCAGCACCCCGCCGATGATGATCAGCCAGAGCGATATACGTGGTACGAACAGTTCCATTGAACGGAGCGAAGACGTGAAGGTCCAGGCGTAGGCTCCAAGGCCGCCGACGGCCAGCAGAAAGCCTACTATCCCGTTTTGCGTTAGTCTCTTGACGAACACGGTTACCTCACCTTTTGTCTTGTTTTCTCGTGTGAACAGTAATTTCAACGCGGTTTCGCGAACGGCCCGCCGACGCCCGGGAAGGCGCCGACGGGTGCCGTCAGGCGAACAAAAGTCCGGGTTCTAGTCGCTCAGATAGGCTTCGAGCCAGTCCTTGTAGCGCGGAACCATGTTTTCTTCTACATCCCTAAAGAACTCCCAGGTTTCGTCGGGATCGAGGTAATGAGCCACCACGCCCATGTCCTCGTAGCTCTGCTGGAAATCGGGATCCTCGGCAATCTCGGCCATGGCGTCGGTCAGCAACCGAATGAGCTCCTCCGAGGTGCCTTCAGGGGCCCAAAGCGCGAGCGGATGCGGCTCCTGGCCTTCAATACCGTACTCGATGATGTTCGGGATATCCGGCATCAGCGGATCGCGTTCAACCAGAATCTGAGTGTTGACGAGCACCGTTAAGTCGCCGTCCTGGTGCAGCGGGCGAGCTGCGGCAAGACTCAGGTGCCCGAGGTCGACATGGCCGCCGGTGAGGTTCAGTGCGACATCGGCACCGCCGCCGAGGCCCACATAGGTGTAGTCGAGCTCCTCGGGGTCGAGGATGAGCTCGGCGATGAAGTGCATCATGTTGCCCTCGCCTTGGCCGCCGAGCGTCACCTCGCCGGGGTTAGCCTCGATGTAATCGATCAGGTCGTCGAGCGTTTCCCACGGGGCCCCTGCGCGCGAACCGAGCGCGAAGGTGGGGCTCGCCAAGGTGCCGACCGGGGTGAAGTCGTCGATGGTGTACCCGCGGTCGCCGGCCGCCGGCTCAAACAACATAATGAGCGGATGCGCCCACATGAAGGTGGCGGAGTCGGGCGATTGATTGGATACGTGATACGCTGCCTCGGTGCCCATACCTCCCGGCATGTTGACGACGTTTGCGGTGATACCGTGCTCACCGAGCGCCTCGGCCAGGTAACGAGCCGAGAGATCGTTCGAGCCGCCGGCGCCAAAGCCGACCGTGATCGTGATTTCGTCCGGGATGGCGTCGGGTTCGGCCTGACCGCCCGCGATTACCAGTGGTATTGCGACTAGTGTTAGTAGTGCGACAAGACCACCCAACTTGAAAGCCTTTTTCATAGCATTCCTCCTTTGCTGGGGCTGAAAAATTGCTTGATTGTACGACACGCCGGCGCTGCACGCAAGCGTTTCGGCGTAATTTTATACGGAAGGCCGGTTGTCGGGGTCATATTTATGCGGGACGGCCGAAACAAAACCGGCCCCGGAGATCCGGGGCCGCCTTGCTAAGCGAGCGCGGACGCGTCGGACATGGTCCGGTGCGTCCGCGCGAAAAGAACCGCGCTTACTCGGTTATTCCTTCTCTTCCCAACCCTTGGCGCGCTCAACGGCTTTCTGCCAGCCGCCGTACAGCGCGTCGCGCTCGGCTTTGCCGATCTTCGGCTCAAACTTCTTGTCGAGCTCAAAGGTGTTCGCGAGGTCTTTCTGGTCTTTCCAGAACCCAACCGCGAGACCGGCGAGGAAGGCCGAGCCGCGGGCGGTTGTTTCAACGATCTTCGGGCGCAGAACCGGTACGCCGAGGATGTCGGCCTGGAACTGCATCAGGAAGTCGTTATTTGCGGCGCCGCCGTCAACCTTGAGCTCCTTGAGCTCGATGCCGGAGTCTTTCTCCTGGCACTCGATGACGTCACGGGTCTGGTACGCGATCGACTCGAGGGTAGCGCGGATCACGTGCTCGCGGCTCGAGCCACGGGTGAGACCCAGGATTGCGCCGCGGGCGTACATGTCCCAGTAGGGAGCACCGAGACCCACGAAGGCCGGAACAACGTACACGCCGCCGGTATCGGGCACCTTGGCCGCAAAGTAGTTGGTATCGGCAGCGTCATGTACCATCTTGAGTTCATCTCGCAGCCACTGCACCGCAGCACCGGTGATGAAGATCGCGCCTTCGAGCGCGTACTCTACCTTACCGCCGAGGCCCCAGGCCATGGTGGTGAGTAGGCCGGTCTTGGACGGGATGCGCTTCTCGCCGGTGTTCATAAGGGCGAAGCTACCGGTGCCGTAAGTGTTCTTGCCCATACCGACCTCGAAACACGCTTGGCCGAACAGGGCGCCCTGCTGGTCGCCGATCGCGCCGGCTACCGGAATCTTGGCTCCGCCGAAGGTGTCGGGAGCGGTTTGGCCGTACACTTCGCTCGAGGGCTTCACTTCCGGGAGCATCGACTTCGGAACGCCGAGCCACTCGGTGAGCTTGTCGTCCCACTTGAGGTCCTTGATGTTGTACATCAGGGTGCGCGACGCGTTGGAGTAGTCGGTGACGTGTGCTTGACCGCCGGTGAGCTTCCAGATCAGCCAGGTGTCGACGGTACCGAACAACAAGTCGCCGGCTTCGGCTTTGGCGCGAGCGCCTTCCACGTTGTCGAGAATCCACTTAACCTTGGTTCCGGAGAAATAAGCGTCGATCACGAGGCCGGTGTTCTCGCGAACGTAGTCGTGCAGGCCGTCGTTCTTCATCTGCTCGCAGATCGGCGCGGTGCGGCGATCCTGCCAGACGATAGCGTTCATTACCGGCTTACCGGTGTTCTTGTCCCAAACAACGGTGGTCTCACGCTGGTTGGTGATGCCGATTGCAGCGATCTCATCCGGCTTGGCACCGGCGGTTTCGATCACCTGGCGTGCAACACCGCTTTGGCTTCCCCAGATATCCATGGGATTGTGCTCGACCCAACCCGGCTTGGGGTAGATCTGCGGGAATTCCTGCTGAGCAACCCCGGCGATCTCGCCCTTGTGGTCGAACAGAATGGCACGTGAACTGGTGGTGCCGGCATCAAATGCCATCACGTATTTTTTGTTTGCCATGCGTCTTCCTCCGAAACTACTAACATGATGTATTTCTCCTGAGATAACATCTCAGTTTTACTCAATTTCTTGGAGCAGCGACGCCTGCGTTACCGGTACGCCGCCGCCCCGTCCCGGCGGGGCGGTACCCGCCGGGGTTCATGGAGCCTTATCTACAAGGCCCACTGCATGAACGGAAACGCCGCCGAGAGCGCCATAATCAGCGACCACGAAATGAAGATCGCGAACGCCGGCGGGTCTACGTGGGTGTCGCCCCAGCTGATGAACAACCGAGCACCGAGTTCCCCGATGAGCGCACCGATCAAGCCGAACACCGCACCCCCGATGACGCCTGCCACCGGATCGCCGGTTCCGGTCATAACCGCGAGCGCACCCAGCGCGCCCGGAAGCGTAACATGGTGCGTAACCGAGATCGGGCCGATTGCGTTCAGCGCGATCAAGGAAGCGGCCGAGATACCGAACCCGATGAAGGCGCTGCCGGTGATGATCGACATCCATCCCGAGAGAGCTCCCACAAACAGACCTACCAGCACCAGCAACTCGATGCGGCTGTGGAACGGCAGCCACGCGTTGTGGCGATCCTCCGGCAGCGACATACGGCTCGAGGCTACGCTCGGATCGAACTTGCCGAGAAGCCCGGTTTTGCCGGGAGACAGCGTAAGACGTACGATCACGGCCGAAAGGAAGACCGCGAGTGCCACGTTGTCGGTAGGAAGCTCAAGCACGCCCTCGCCGATCGCACGGATGAGGTGGCCGATCACGCCGAACACACCACCAACAACCAACACCTGCCAGAAGTCCGACCGGACACCGCCTTTGGTCGCGGGCGTGAGAATGTCGCGACCGGCATCGAGGATGCCTTTCTTGGCAGCGAACGCCGCCGCCGCAACGCCACCGCCGAACGCAATGTGCGGTCCGAACATTGCGCCGAACGCGATGTGTCCGGTAATGTCGACCTCGCCTCCCATGACGCCCACCATCTCACCGGCGATTACCAGAAACCCGGTAAAAATAAATGCCGGCAGGGCGCCGATGGAAGCGCCGAACAATCCTCCACCAAAGGCAGCAATGATGTACCCAATGTTAAAAAAATCAGCGATAACTACATCCATAATGCAGCTCCTCCTCATACAAGAAAAACTCTCGTATTCAAACCACGGAGTGCCCCGCTTGCCTGTTAAGTAGGGTAGACCGGTTCTGGACAGTTGTCAAACAAAAATGGACGTTTGTAATGAGATAGGGCGAAAACCGGAGCTCGAGATTAAGATCTTATCGTGATAACGGTGTTATTCGGGCAAAACTGAGTGAGAAGGTGAATCTGCAGGACTAGACTAAGCAGGCGCGCGCCACGCGCAGGCGACGCGAAGCGTTAGTCGCGTTCGCGTTGCCACTGCGCGTCGGCGTCGTATGGATAACTCACCATCGGGGCGCTCGCCGCGTTTAGCCGCGCCATGTGTTCCTGCGATAGGCTCCAGCCGGCGGCGCCGAGATTGGTACGGAGTTGCTCCAGCGTGCGGGCGCCGATGATCGGAGCGGTTACGACGTCGTTTTGCAGGAGCCAGTTGATCGCGACCTGCGCCGGGGTTTTGTCGCAGTCCTCGGCGACCGCGAACAGCTCGTCGAGTACCTGCCAGGTGAACTCGTTGTTGTAGTTGCTCCAACGCTCGCCCCAGCCGTGCTCCTCGGCAGCCGCAATGCGCGAATCGCTCGGGGGCATCTCCATGCCGCGGCGAAACTTGCCGCTCAGCCAGCCGCCGCGAAGCGGGCTCCACGGTATTACCCCCAGGCCCTCGTCGCGACAGACATCGAGCAACTCATACTCGGTAGCGCGGCAGAGTAGATTGTACTGCGGCTGCAAACACACGAACGGCTCCCAACCGTGGGCACGTGCCAAATCAACGGCCTTCTGTAGCTGTGCGCCTTTCACGTTACTCGCACCGATGTGGTGCACCACGCCTTGGCGAACCAGATCGTTCAAGCTTCGCATCATCTCGGCCGGCGAGGTAAGTGGATCCCAGCCGTGAATCTGATATAAGTCGATGTAGTCGGTATTTAGGCGCTCGAGACTGCGCTCCACGCCGGTCATGATGTGCTTGCGCGACAGGCCGGTTTCGTTTGGGCCGGTGCCCATGGGGTAGCGCACCTTTGTGGCGATCACGAAGCGATCTCGATCGTTGTTCGCGAGCCACGCGCCGAGAATGCGTTCCGACTCGCCGCGAGCGTATACGTCCGCGGTATCGATGAAATTTCCTCCTGCCTCGGCGAACGCGTCGAGAATTGCGTAGGCGTCGGCTTCCGGGGTCTCTCGGCCGAAGGTCATGGTCCCGAGACAGAGCTCGCTCACCTTCAAACCGGTTCGGCCCAATACGTGATACTGCATTGTACCCTCCATCTTGCTTGGGATGTGTCGCTACGAATAGAAACAGGCTCGTCCGCGCGGGTGCGCAGCGAGCCTGAACGATCAGATACGTTTCGGTGGGGTTCCTTCGCGAACGCGACGCCCGGCCCGAGTTCGGGCCGGATCGTCGAAACTAATGTTGCACGGTCGTCTTACGACCGTCGGCCTTGGTTACAGAACCAACAGCACAACGGTGGTAAGAATAAAGATTGCGAATGCCGGGGAGTCGATGTGGGTATCACCCCAGTTGTGGAACAGGCGGGCGTGAAGCTCGCCGAGAAGTGCGCCCAAGACACCGAAGATACCACCGACGATCACCGCGCCGAGAATCGGCATGCCGCCACCGAACACCGCCAGAGCTGCGAGCGAAGCCGGAAGCGCGATATGGTGCGTCACCGGCATGGGGCCCTTGGTTTCAAGGAAGATCAACGAGAATGCTGCGATACCAAATCCGATGACCGCGCTGCCGGTTACGATCGAGGCGAGGCCCGAAAGAACACCGACGCTGGCGCCGACAAGGATCAAAGACTCGGCACGACTGAAGAACGGAAGCCATGCAATCGAGCGGTCGGCCGGGAGGCCAAGGCGGCTCGAGGCCACGCTCGGGTCATGCTTGCCCATGATACCGGTTTTTCCGGGAGAGAGAACGGCACGAACGATGAGCGCGCTGACCCACACACCGACGGCGATTGTGTCGGTCGGCGTACCAATCTCCGCGAGGAAGGCGTGGATGGCCCAACCGATGACACCAAAGACACCACCGACCACCAGTACCGGCCAGAAGTCGGCTTGAGCGCCGGCCTTGGTCGGAGCGGTAAGAATGTCCTTACCGGCGTCGATCATGCCTTTCTTTGCGGCGAACGCAGCGGCGGCAACACCACCACCGAACGACACGTTGGGTGCGAAGAACGGACCAAACGCGATCATTCCGGTAACGACGTCGTTCTCGCTGGCGACGAACAGCATCTCACCGGCGATAACCATGATCCCGGTAAAGATAAATGCCGGCAGAGCGCCGATTGCCGCGCCAAACAGGCCACCACCGAATGCAGCGATCCACATTACTGGATCAAGTAGACTGATATCCATTTGCAGCTCCTTTAGATAGAATTGTACCACAGCACCGAACGATCTTTGACCGTCAAGGTAGCTTACCCCCAACTGTAACATCCGTCAACTAAAAAACTGCGTTTGTTACGTGCTTGGAAAAACTCCGAGGGCTTTTCGAGATCGATTTAGGGCATTCTTACGAAAAAATTACTGACACGAGTCTTGTGGATGCGCCCTCAGCAGAGCATATGCTGAGGCGGCCGCAGCGCCCCCGGCACCCGCTTGGTGCTCACCGATCCGGTTTTCGTATTCACCACCGGCGGATTC
>PUNW01000112.1 GCA_003552665.1 Spirochaetaceae bacterium
GGCCGAATATCTGGAATGACGCGATGATTTGAAGGATCGCGACCAGGGTAAGCGTGCGCTTCAAGCCCGGAAGAGTGATGGAGAAGAACTGCTGCATCGAGCCGGCCCCATCGATTGTGGCTGCTTCATACAGCGAGCCATCGATATCCTGCAGCCCGGCGATGAATAGCACCATGTTGAACCCCACCGTCCACCACAGTGTGGTAATGACGATGCCGTGCATAGCAAGCGAGGGGTTCGTAAGCCACGCTAAAGGCATCAAACCGAAAAAGCGCATCGCGGCTCCGAGGAGACCTTGCTGCGGGTTGAGCATAAACCCCCATACTAGGGTCGCCACCGCCACCGACAGCACGTAAGGACTGAAAAAGACTGTCCGAAGCCAGCCCCCATATCGACCGCTCATCCCGAGGGCCAGCAACAGTCCGACGATGATGATCAGCGGCGATGAAAGGAGAACAAAGGACACGGTATTGCGGAGGCTGCGCCAAAACGCTGTGTCGTCGGTGAGCATTTCGAAGTAATTGCCCAGTCCTACGAAAGCACGCTGGATTGATAAGAGGTCCCAGTCGAACAGGCTCATCCAGAACGCCTGGAAGACCGGAAACACCGTGAACACAAGATAGATGAGGAAGAATGGGCCGAGAAATGTCCACGCTGCTGCGTTCTCAAACTGTCTAACCATATATAACATCCATCCTACTTGATTTTAACGCTTGATTATACTATGGTTATGATATATAATCAAGGAAAAATTACGAGGAATTTGCGATGCACGTGCCGAGACCTGAACCACCTAATCCCGCAAACCACCGCCCCAACTGGCGCACGCTTAACGGAGCCTGGGAGCTGGCTGTAGACGACGATATACCAATCCGCAAGGCAGCCGATCGTCCCGCTGGTGAGCACCCCGGCAGAGTACCGACCTTTGACCGCTCGGTGCTCGTCCCGTACAGCCCCCAGAGCGAGCTCGGCGGCGAGGTGATAGAAGGTGATCACCCCTCTCTGTGGTACCGCCGTTCGTTCACTCTGCACCGGACGGAGACAGGAAAGCGGGTGTATCTCATTTTCGGTGCGGTCGACTACCAGTGTTGGCTCTGGGTAAATCGGCGCTTTGCAGGAATGCACCGCGGCGGCTATACCCCGTTTCGCACCGAGATCACAGACCTCGTGGCTCCGGGGGAGAACGAGATTCTCCTGCATGTCATCGACAGGCGAGATCCGTCCCAACCGCGCGGGAAACAGAGCTGGCAAGCTCCGTTCAACTGTTGGTATCAAGAATGCAGCGGTATCTGGCAGCCGGTCTGGCTGGAGTTCACCCCGCAGCACGCGATAGGGGCGTTACAGGTCCATTCGACAGTCACATCAGTAAGCAGCTCGCAGAGTGGTTCGGCGCATTTGGAGCTTCGGGTGCATCCCTCCGATCCGTGCGACGGCACAATCGAGGTCACGGTTCGATCGGGGGAGCTGCTCCTGGGAACTGCGCGGGCGAAGGTTCGCTTCCCGTGCACGCTATTCCATATGGGATTCGACGAAGTCCCGCTCTGGTCCCCAGAGTCACCGGAACTCGTTGAGATCGAAGTCCGCATGCGCACCGTGTCCGGGACCGACGCGCTTCACAGCTACACCGGGTTCCGCCGCGTCGAGATCCGTTCGGGCATACTACACCTTAACGACGAACCTCTGTATCAGCGTCTGATTCTCGACCAAGGCTATTGGGCGGGAGGGCTGTACACCGCGCCGAACGACGCCAGTTTCCGCACCGACATTGAGCTTGCCCTGGCAATGGGCTTCAACGGATGCCGCAAACACGCGAAAATAGAGGACCCGCGCTTCTACTACTGGGCAGACCGGCTGGGCTACCTGGTTTGGGCTGAGCTCCCTCCGGCCTACGAGTTCACTGCGCGCGCGCAGCGTGATCTCCTTGATCACACGGTGGAGATGGTCCAGCGGGGCGCCGGTCATCCTTCAATCATCGCCTGGACACTGTTCAACGAGTCGTGGGGCGTCCCGGACGTTCACCGGGATCCCGAACAGCGCGGCTTCATCGTGCAGTTGGCCGAAACGGTGCGCAGGCTCGACCCGCAGCGCCTGGTAATCGCAAATGACGGCTGGGAAATGGTAGGCGGTGACATCTACGGCCTCCACAGTTACGCAGCCGAGCCGGCGCATCTGGCCCAAGACCTCAGCGTTGCCTTCGGACCAGACGGAACGGGGACCCTCCCACACAGCAAAGCAACCGAGCCGCTTCTCCGAAACGGCCGGCGGTTTCGCGCCGTCCGGGCGCTCCCGAGCGGCCGCCTGCGGATGATCACGGAGTTTGGGGGCACCGGCTATCTGCCCCGGGATAACGCCAGATCCGACGCATGGGGTTATGAGAATCCGGCACAAACACCGGAGGATCTGCGGGAGCGCATCGGGGGCCTTCTCCGGACGGTGCGACAACGGCGCGACCTCGCAGGCTTCGTCTACACGCAGTTAGCCGACGTGGAGCAGGAGGTAAACGGCCTCTGTTATGTTGACCGCACGCCGAAGATACCTATATCTGATATACGGGACATCATTATCAACAATTTCTGATACAATACGGCCATGCGACGACGAATCCTCACCGTGGACTACGAATCGATAGCAGACCTCACCAGGACGCTCGCTTCACCGGTACGCAGACAAATTGTTGACAGCCTCGCAGCACAGGAACGCTCGATTCAGGAGCTCGCGGATCATCTCGGTATACCCCAGTCCACCTGTACGGTTAACGTCCAGGCGCTGGAACGGGTAGGACTCGTTAACACTCGCAGCGAGCCCGGCACTAAGGGCAGCCGGAAAGTATGTTCGGTAGCATATGACGAGGTAAGCTTCCCGATACACGGCAGACACCAACAGCCGGAAGACACATCGATAGAGGTAGAGATGCCGATTGGTCTCTATACCGATTTCGAGACCCAGTGCCCGTGCGGCCTGGTAAGCGAGTCGGGAGTTATTGGTCGATTCGATCGGCTTGAGAGCTTCCTGGATCCCCACCGCGGCACGGCGCAACTCATCTGGTTCACCGACGGTTGGCTTCAATACAGCTTCCCGGTTGAGATTGCTCCGCAGCGGACACCCACGGCCCTGGCAATAAGCATGGAGGTCTGTTCCGAGTTTCCGGGCTACAAGAATGACTGGCCGAGTGACATTACGGTCTGGGTGGCAGGTCTGGAGATAGGCACCTGGCGGTCACCCGGCGATATGGGCGGCCGCCGGGGACAGCATACGCCGGAGTGGTGGAGTCGCGACAACACTCAGTTCGGTTACCTCAAGGAATGGCGCGTCACGAGCTCCGGCAGTTTCCTCGACGGGGCCCCTATCGGCACCGTGACGATCGATGAGCTCGCGCTTCCAACGCGCACCAAGCTTACCGTGCGCGTGGGTATCAAGCCGGACGCTGAGTTTCACGGCGGGATCAACATCTTCGGCCGCAAGTTCGGCAACACCGGCCAGGACATCCTTATGCGCATTGAGATGGAATAACGCGTTCCGAGTACTGTCCGGCAACGTCGCCGCCGTGCTGCTCTGAGTCATCCGGGGGTGTTCACGAGAAGACGCCGATATAGGAGGCCGAGCAGCAGGACGGTGTAGCACAGTCCAATGAGAGCCGCTAGCAGTGCACCGCCGTGGGTGCTGGCATGCAGGCGAATGAGGCTGCCCCAGGCGGTGGGGAACAGCCCGAGCGCCCATACCCATTGGCCGGGAATCGCCGGCAATAGGAGCGGCGGCAGCGTGAAGACGTTGAGCACCTTCGCCAGCGCCAGACCCTGAACCTTGTTCCCGGCCCACGCGCTCATCGCGAGATACGACAGGGGAACCGCGGCGGCGTCCATCAGGAGCGAGACAGCGAACAGCGGTAACGCCTGGTGACCATGGTACAGGCTCCCGACCGCAATAAGCGGGATAAGCACGATAAGGAACAGCCCCAGCAGAGTGGCGCCGCGGCGGATGACGTGCCATCCGCGACGCCCGGGCATCGTCATCAGCACCGGGAGCAGCCCCTCGTCCTTCTCATCCAGGATCAGAAAGCCTCCGAGCATCCCGTACATCAACGCCGCAAGGAGAATCGAAAACGACCGCACCGGATCCATGAACTGCCGGATCACCGGCGCAAGCAAGGAGAAGCGCTCTCCCAGTATGGGAAGACCGCGGCCGAGAACGGCTGCGGCCGCGAACGGCGCCACCAATATCAACCTGGCCACCGGGTCACGCAGCAGCAGCGTCACATCCGCCCGGCCGGGGCCGAACCTGAGGGCCGGACGCCGGCGAAGCTTGCGCCTCTGCCGGCGGTCGGTGCGGTCGGTGCGGCCGGTGGCGCCGCTGGGGGTGCCGGTGGGGGTACGGCAGGTGGGGGGGCGCCTGCAGACGGAGCGACCGGAGCGACCGGGGACGGAGGGTCGGTCGGCGCGGCTGGCGGCTGGACTGGGGACGGAGGGTCCGCGGCGGTGGCCGGTCACAAGACGAGCGAAAACGCGTTGAGCCCAGCGGTAGGCGACGACGTTCCAGGCAATCAGGCTCACGACGGCGATGCCGGTCTCGGGTGCGCCCCGGACCGGCTCGAAGACGGACGAAAGGAGCACCAGACCGCCCCAGACGGGGCTGATAACCCCCACCGGCCCAACCGAGACACCCGCGAGTTCCACCAGAGGAAACATAAACGGGAGCATAACGACGCCGGCGTAGATGAAGTAGTCAAGCACGCGCGGAAACCGCGAGGCCAGCACGACGCCGAGACTGAAGTACACCGGCAGGCTGAGGATCAACCCCACCGTCAGCACTCCGATTCCGCGCGTAGTTATCGAGATTAGTCCGGCTCCGTGGGCAATGGCGGTCAGGGCCGCCACAACCGTCCCGGCCAAAACGCCCAAGGCCAGCACCTTTCCGAGCCACCAGAAACGGAATCCCCGGCCATGGGTTACAACGACCGATATGACTCCCTGGTCGCGTCCCAGAAGCACTAGCCCACCGGCGAAGAAAAATCCCATGAAACCCGGATCAAAGAGAACGATCAGCTCAAACCCACGCTCGCGAAACTCCGGCGGAGTCAGTACCAACAGGAGGAGGAAGAATGCCGTCATCACCGCGTACGCAACATACAGGCCACTGCGCAAATGGATCGAGATCTCAGTCGCGAGCAGGCGTAAACCCGGGCGCAGCTGTGGCCGCAACCGGGAGAGCGGCGCGGTGGAGGTCACGGGGCGCCCCTGTCGGCGGGGGCCGGTTCTTCATTGAGCCTACCGTTAGGCTCTCTATCGCCGTCGCTGAGGCTTCTCCCGGTGACCGCAAGGAAGACCTGTTCGAGCGTCACCTCGCGGTTGACCACGCGGGTGATGGTCGACAACAGCGGAACCGGTCCTTGTAGCAGAGCTTCGTACGCGAGGTTAACCGTGCGTTGTGCTCCGTCCCTGTCGAAGCCGGTGACGGTGATTCCCCGGATCCCGTAGCGCTGCTTGAGCGCGGTCGGAGAATCGCACGCCGCCAGCTCGCCATCCACGAGGAACCCGACCGAATCACAAAGCTCGTCCGCGAGCTCCATACTGTGCGTCGTGACGAACACTGCCGCCCCCTCGCGACGCAGATCCTGTACCCAGTCCTTGACCCGGCGCGCCCAAAAAGGGTCGAGTCCGGAGGTAGGCTCGTCGAGAAACAACAGCGACGGCCGGTGCAGAACGGCTCGAATGAAGGCCAGGCGCATGCGCATGCCTTTAGACCAGGTTTCCACCGGCGTATCGATCGCATCGGTAAGCCCGAGCCGTTCGGCGGCTTCGTCCAACGTCACCCTCTCGGGTATTGAGCGGCGCAACGCTGCAGCGAAGCGGAGATTCTCGCGCCCGGTGAGGCGGGAATAGAGATTCGGCGTCTCGAACCCTATCCCGGTCCACGCGAAGAGCGAAGAGTCCCAGTCACGCAGATCCCGATCCTGGACCCGGACCGTTCCTCCGTAGTTCCGGAGCAGGCGATAGAGAATCTTCTGTGTCGTAGACTTCCCCGCCCCGCTCGGCCCGAGGAACCCGAATACCTCTCCCGCCTTCACCGAAAACGTGAGCCCTTTGAGCGTGGGCTCAGGTGCCCCGGGATACGCGAAGGTGAGCTCCGTGGCCTCGATCATGTGACCTCCTCCGAGAACGTCTGTCTCAGAAACCCCTCGATGATGAGCGCCAGGGCGCGGTGAAAGTGCTCCGGAGCCAGCACTCGGCCGGGGGGAGCATGCTTTGGGCCGGAGTGTGGGGCGCCGTCGGCGGGGGAGCTGAGGTTGGGTGCGGCGGAAGCGGAAGCGTGAGCCCTTGGACCGCCCTCGGCGACGGAGGAAGCCGTGGAGTCGTCTGACGTCGCAGGGCCGAGTCCGGATGCCGCTGGGCTTACAACTGAAGCGCCCACTTCAAAGATGGCCCGGAGCCCCGCAACTATCACCGGCTTGTTTTCAGTAGGCCGCAAGCCCGCCTTCAGAAAAAGGGGACGGAGGCGCTCAAAAAAACGAAGGTCCTGCTCATCCATAATCCGCGCCTCGCGCTCCCCGGCCGTCCGGGCGAGATACGCGATCTCAGCGGAATCGAGCAAACCCTGCATACCGGCGGCAATCATGCGCCCGGGAAACTCCTCAAGCAGGACGGATAAGAGAAACGCCGCACTGTCCTCGAATCCCCGCGGCTGCTCGGATTGAAAGCGCTCCTCAACAGCACGATGAAACTCCCGCTCCCATTCCGCAAGCAAGTCCAGCGCCAGGGACTCCTTGCTCTCCCAGAACCGGTAGAAACTTCCCTTGGATATTCCCGCCGCCCCAACCAAATCCTCGATACTGGTCCGGCGTACCCCGCGCGGCCCCATCTGGGCGCGCGCGGCTTGGCGAAGGTTTTCACGGATCACGTGCTCTTCCTGCGGCGTGAATCGCCTCGGCATGCGCAACCTCCCGGTCACCCTATTGTATGACTGTATTATGTTTTCGGTCAAATGGTTTTTAATTTCTTCTATGTGTTGTGCCTCACCGGAGACACAATCACGACCTTCCGCTCGCCGGTGCAGCGCGAGGGATGCGGAGGGTGGGCGGCGACCGCGGCGAAGCGGCGGGCGCCGCCCAGTGCGGCGGCAGGCTGAGGCGGGTGAGACGAAGCGAAACGGGGGAGGTCGCGATTGGAGAAGGAGAGTGAGGCACCGCGGAGGCCGGCGCGGAGCGCATCAGCCGGCTGCCGCACCGGTGGCAGTATGGCGATCTGCGGGCCGGCGTGTACGCGGGCGGTCAGGGGCCGAGCCGGGAGGCCGCAGAGGGCGCGCCCTGCAGTGCCGAACCACCGAGCGCTCTGGCCAGGCGCCGACCGCACATTTGCCTGAGCGCACCGGTCCTGAACACTTGCGAGAGGACCCCGCTCGGCTTATAGTTTGGTTGTCGCCGAGTCAACGACCCGGCCCGCCGGTCGCCGCTACGGCTTGGGACCGAACTGCTTCAGGAGTACCATATCGTCATACTCGCTCTCGTTGCGAATCTCGACGCCTTCACGCGCCGCATCTACGGTCACGAACAATTCGTCTTCGGTCATCTGTCCGAAACGGATCATGGCCGGCGAGTTGACCTTAAGACTGCCGAAGGTGCCGTGGCCCTGCACCACGATCAGGCCGTAGGCCGCCTCATCGACGATGCGCGCGGTACGGCCCGGAAAGACAGTCAGCTCCTTGGCACTGAACGCCTCAGACTTGTAGCAAATCCAGTTCTCCTCGTGGCCCTCCGCATGCATCTCCTCGAGCGCACGAACCGGCTTCGGCGGGGAGAAGCGGTTTTGGTACAGGTTGGGATCGACGTTCAGGTCCCAGTCGATGAGGCTCATGATGTAATCCAGATCGTCGCGGTGCTCGGGGGGGACGTCCTTTACCAACAGCTCCCACGGAGTATATGAGTCCCACACGATGGACTGAAACATCGCGAACACGTCGGAAGCACGCTGCGGCTCATAGGTCAAAAACGAGCCCGGCGCATGCAGCAGCCCCGGCGGTACGTCCCAACCGGTTCCGGGGGTCAGCCGGTAGGCGCGCGACAGGTCCAAGATGCCGTTGTCGCCCTTGTGCCAGTCCTCGAGACACTTGCGCACCTGATCTTTGGTGACTCCCGGGTTGATGCCGAAGAAGGTATACGGGAAATAGCCGCGTTTGTTGTTCAGCTGTGGCGGGAAGTAATAGGCTTCCGGCTTGCCCTTCTGCCCGACTTCCGCGGCGAGCTCATCGTTGTGATGCAGATGATGGGGCAGCGGCTCGAGGTTGTCGAAGAACTTGCTGTACATCGTCCAGCCGCCGTGCACCTGCATGACCTCGGGGCCGAGAAAATCGTTCCCACGCAGATTGATCGCGTCTTGGAGGAGGACCTTGTGCTGCGACTGGCCGTCGCGCAGATAGATGTAACTCAGGCCTTCGTCGGGTGTGGTCTCCGGCCCGTTGTCGGCCTTGGTAGTCGAGGAAAACCAGCGCTCGTCGATACCACCGCGATGTGCTCCGAACGCGTAGTAATCGTCAGGGTGCAACTTGAGCCGCTTGCCCGGAATGCAGAACGAGCGCGGCACCCACACCGGCACCAGACGAACAACTCCGCCTCCCTGGTTCAAAGCCATGTTCAAAACTTCGTTCGCGGTAGCCATCTCCTCCCCTTGTTCAGAAACGAGCCGCTCGCTGACGGCTGATGCGTGACATCGCTTGTGAAGACAATACCAAGCCGGGTTCCGACCGTCAATGTTGCGCGTTGCCTGTCGCGCTTAGCGGCTTGAACTGTCGGGACAAACTGTTTCGAGGAAGCAGACCGGAGGCACCTCCTGAGCCGATCTGAACACACAGGCGATCGAGAGACACGGGACTGATGATCAGCGCGGCGCTATCGCTAGTGAACCCTACGCGCCCATAACGGACGGTGGGCGTCTGCGTCAGTCCGCAACTCGGCGGCGCAGCGCCGGTTACCCCTGGCGTTTGCGCAACGCCTTAACCAAGCGGCCCCGCAACAAGTTTCGCACCAGTACTTAAGGTTTGCGATCGAGGCGGCGTGCGAGCGCTCGTTCGAGTTTGTCGGCGGCCGCCGTTATTGCCTCAAACGTCGTAGCTTCCAACGCCTCCACTGCTATCGGGTCTCGTCCTGCAGGGCGAGCCTCCATATTGCACGATTTGTCGATACCGCCTTTCCCCGGACGCTCGTCTTTGAGGAAGATGATGATTCGCGTCAGCCGCTTACCGAAGCGACGCTCGACCCGTTGCAGCTTCTCCTGGGTGTGCTCTTCCAGTTCGGTAGTGTGCTCTACTCCCTCGCCGGTCTGAATCTCAATCTGCATGTTGTAGCAAGCCTCCAGTGATAATTGTGTAGATCTATCTATAACTTAACAAACTGTTGCACAGTGAATAAAGCGAGGCAGCCGATGCAGCGTTGCAACAGTTTCTCGGGCACTGTCGGTGGCTTCCCCGCCGGGGGCTCAATTCGCATCGGTCTTCCGTCCGGAGGGATGGTCGGGTGCCCCGCGATCGGCGGCTTGCGAACGCCGCAGGCGTCGCGGGCGCAGATAGCGGCTCACGATCTGCGGCAGCGCGCCGGTTTGCTCTGTCACCCTCGAGCAAAACAAATAGCTGTCTTCGCATCTCCTTCACCTCGCCGATACTATCGCCGTGCGACCGCTGGTCTGCCAAGGCCAAGCAAACCCCTGTGCCCTCCCTGAGCCGCATCATCCCATGTGGCGCACCGCTCACGCTCCAGGTTTCAGCCCCCGGGGGAGAGTTAGTTCGGGAAACCCGGACTACCACTCTTGACGAATCCTTCGGTGAGGTGGATGCTGATGATATTTCCGCCCGCGCCACCGGGGCTTGCTCGTGCTGCGACCTCCCGGTGTTGCCGCATGCCGAAACTGGAGGGTCACCATGTACACAACTCGTTCCCTTGTGCTCATCGGGGTGCTGAACGCGATCGGCCTAGCAGGCGTGATCGCTGTGAACGTGCTGGCGAATGCGCTCCCGACCGGGGGCCGGACTACCGGAGAGCTTTCGGCCGCGCTGCCAAACCTGTTCGTCCCTTCAGGCATTACGTTTTCGATCTGGGGAGTAATCTACCTGCTGTTGATACTCTTCGTCGGATACACGCTGATTGAAGCTGCCCGCGGCCGCGACGGCGCACAACACGTATTGCCCCGCATCGGCCCTTTCTTTTTCCTCAGCTGTGTCGCCAATGTGGGCTGGATCTTCGCGTGGCACTACCTTCGCTTTTCTTTATCGCTCGTCTGGATGGTAGTGCTCCTGCTCAGTCTTATCGCGATATACGTGCGGCTCGAGATCGGCCTCGGGACGGCCGGCGAATCGAGCCGGCGCTCGCCTCAGCCGGAGGAGCGGGTGTTTGTGCATCTCCCGATCAGTGTGTATCTCGGATGGATCTCGATCGCCACCATCGCGAATGTTACGGCCGTTCTCGTAGCCTACGACTGGGGCGGCTTCGGCCTGCCCGATCAAGTGTGGGCCGCGCTCATGATTGCGGTGGGAACCGCGCTCGCGCTCGTCTTTCTCATCGTGCGCACCGATGTCTTTTTTACCCTGGTAGTCATCTGGGCGCTTATCGGCATCCTGATCAGGCGCACGATCGAGAGCGATATCCCTGCTCCTGCGGTGATCTCTTCGGCCCTGATAGGCCTGATTGTGCTCATCGTCGGTGTGGTCCTGCGGCCCATACTCCCACGGCTGCGAGTGTAGCATGAGCGCGATGATAACGCGCCCACATGTGTAGCCCGTGGCGCGCGAAGCTTTCGATCGTTACGGAATCATGTAGCCGCGCCGAACTGCTTGAGAAACTGCGGCATAGAGACCACCTCGCCCAATTGTCGCGCTTCGTCGGCCGCAAGTGCGATAAGGTGCCCTTCGGCCGACTCCCGCGCGCTGACCACCCGCGAGCCGTCGCCGCAGCGAAGCGCAGTGACGAAGCTCCGCATGATGCCCCAGTCCCCGCCACCATGCGCGCCGGTGCTGTTTCCGGGGACAATCGCATGCACCGAATCCTCGCGGAAGCTGTGAAGCTCAATCTCGTTGCGCTCAAGGTGAGCGCGGATCTCACCCTCCGTCCCCATGAGCTTGAGCGTACGACTGATGTCATGCGTGAAGCCGCACAGCGTGAACGACGCGGTAACCCCGTTTGAGAACTGAAGCGAAACCACTTGATTGTCCGCGACGTCGTTGTCGCACGCGTAAACGCAGCGTCCGTACATCCCGCTGCGAAGCGCCCGAATTCGTGCCTCCGGCGACGGGTCCGGCGTGATCACGGTGGCCGGCCAGCGATACTCACGCGACAGGTAGACTCGTTCGACCGAGAACGGGCAGGTGTGAAAATGCGGACACCCATCGAGACATCGCTCGGTGTGGCCTGGCGGGGCGTTCTGGGCTTTGAAATGGATCAGCGATCCGAATGAGCTCACCGCTTCGCACGGTGCGCCGGCGAACCAATACAGAAGATCCATATCGTGACAGCTCTTGGCAAGCAAAATGGGACTCGATTGGTCCTCCCGTCGCCAGTTGCCACGTACGTAGCTGTGCGCGAAGTGATAGTAGCCAACGTTCTCGTTGTGCTGCATCGTCACCAAACGCCCAATTGCGCCGCGCTCCAGGAGCCGGTGAATGTGCTGAAAGAGCGGCGCATAACGCAACACGTGCGCGATGACGAGCGTGACACCGGCTGCTTCAGCCGCCTCCGCGATCGCGAGGCATTGCGCCGGGTCTACTGCCATGGGTTTCTCGAGGAAGACGTGGTAGCCGTTTTCGATCGCGCCCATCGCCGTCGCAAAATGATCACGGTCACCGGTGCAGATAAAGACCGCGTCGCACATCCGCGGCTGCTGCAATAACTGCTCCGCGCTCTCGAAACAACGTACACGCGGTATGTTATGCTCATCGGCAAACAACTGCCGTCGCTCGGGACCAGTTTCGGCAACGGCTACAACGTCAATTTCGTGCGGGTGTTGAAGTGCGTAGGAGCCGTAGGCGTCACGCCCACGATTGCCGGCGCCGAGCATCGCGATCTGCAGTGGTTTCACCGCTGTTTCATCCTGAATTACTGGTTCAATTACTGGTTCGAAGCTTGTTGCTCCCCTGCCGCTACCTCCCCGCACCAAAGGCCACTTTCACCGTTCCCGGAGTCGCTACCGCGGCATGGCGAACTAGCCCTCTCACAGCGTACTATCACATCTAAAGGCCAAATCACCACCCCAAATCGAAACGCCGGTCATCGAGCAGCTGAGACCGAGAAAGCACGCCACGTGCGGTCATAAGTCGAGATTCCGGCAGGAATCTCGCCCGGAGGTTGCGCTCGACAGCGTGGTTGCGTATCATTCGATATCGTGATGATACGGCCCAGCGTGCGTGACACAATCAGCGCCGAAAGCAGAATGCTCCTCCAGTCGCCTCCCCGGCCCCCGCGATCATCTGCCGGCCGTTCCCCCGGTCGGGCTGCGAGGCAGCTACGCGTTCCGGTACAGGCTCTCGCTATGGCGCTCCTTCTGTTTTTTGTGACCGCCCGACCGCCTCTGCAGGCCGACGATGCTGCCTTAGACCCGCAGGCTCACCGAGGGAGCGAAGCTGATCCGCAATTACTGCGCAATAGCGACAACCCTCAGGATGAATTGGAGACGGTGCGGCTCTATTACTTCTGGGGCGACGGCTGCCCGGTCTGCGACCGCCAAGATGTCTTTCTCGAACGGCTCGAGCGGGAGCACCCCGAGCTCAGGGTCGAACGGTTTGAAGTCTGGTACGATGAGGACAACCTCGCATTGCTGCGTGAGGTCGCCGAGGAGATGGGCTTCGAGCCGCGCGGCGTTCCGGTGACGGTCTTGGGCGGACGCCATTGGGTTGGGTTCAATCCGCAGATCGGCGAGCAGATCGAAAGGCAGCTGCAGGAGTGTTTTGAACGTGGCTGCCCCGACCCCACTGGATCGCCACTGCCCGCCGAACGCAGGCCCTTCGATTCAACCGAACCGCTGCATCTACCCCTGCTCGGCGAGTTCAAGGTAGGCACGCAACCGGCCGTGCTTCTCACGGCGCTGATTGCGTTCGTCGACGGGTTTAACCCGTGCTCGCTGTGGGTCCTCACGATGCTACTAGCGCTCGTGGTTTATACCCGCAGTCGGTTGAAAACGATACTCGTGGGAAGCACGTTCCTGCTCGTCACGGCTGTGGTTTACGGCGGGTTCATCGCCGGTGTGTTCGGTGTGTTCGCGTTCGTGCAGCACCTCGGCTGGGTACGAGCATTGACGGCAGCGATTGCGGCCGGCTTCGGGATACTCAATATCAAGGACTATGTTCGCTTCGGCCAAGGGGTAAGCCTCACGATCTCAGCGCAGCATAAGCGCGGGATCAGTGCACGTATCCGCGAGCTCGTGCGCGGCGAGCGCTCGTTGCCGGCTATGGTTGGTGTGACAGCGGTCATGGCCACCGGCATCGCGCTCGTAGAGCTCCCGTGTACAGCCGGCTTTCCGATAATCTGGAGCGGTATCATGGTTGAGCGCCAGATCAGCGGTCTCGGGTTCGCCGCGCTGCTCGGTCTCTACATTGCGGTATACTTACTGATCGAGCTCGTGGTGTTCTTCACCGCAGTCTTCGGGCTGCGCGCTGCGCGCCTGACCGAGGGGTATGCGCGCGTCCTGAAGCTGTTCGGCGGCGTCATTATGCTCGCGCTCGCGTTCGTACTCGTATTTCTGCCTGATACTATGACCGACGTACAGAGCTCGATGACGGTGTTCGGACTGGCCTTGATTGTCGCCGCAGGCGTACTGCTAACACACCGCATGGTCCGCGAGCTGCGCAGTTGAGGCGCGACATACTGGTGCGAAGCTTGTTGCGACCCTGTGGCACAATCGATTGCGCCGGCAACACTTAGGGCTGCTGCAGCGGTGTGTTTCCCCGGCACCCATGCCCGTGCGCAGTTAATCGTTGACAAGGAACGAGTTTCGGCTACCCGCGCAACAAGCTTCGCACCAGTAGCTGAGGCCACCTCGGCCCAACGCAAACTTCGGCAACTCAGCTCAGCTCATCGAGCGCCTCAAACAACTCCTCGAGGCGTGCGTACGCCTTCTCAAACAACGGGTATACGCGTGCGTAGCGCTCCGCCACCTGTGGGTCAGGATCAATGCGGCTGCGAACCGAGTTAAACCGGGTTACATCCGCGAGTGTTCCAACCGCTCCAGTCGCTACGCCGGCACACATGGCCGCACCGAGCGAGGTAGCGTCCTCAACGTGCTGCGGGACCAATATCGGGCAGTTCCAGGCCGACGCCAGGATCGAGAGCCACCGTTCGTTCGCCGCACCGCCGCCGATCGCAACGATCTGATCGGTCGTTGCTTTACCTTCGAAGGCCTCGAGAATGGTGCGCAGGTTGAACGCGACCCCCTCCAGTACTGAGCGCACGATCTCGGCTACACCGGTCTGCGCCGTGAGTCCGATGAATGCGCCGCGGGCCTTGGGGTTCCACCGGGGGCTTCGCTCACCCATCAGATACGGAAGGAACAGCAAACCGCCGGCGGCCGGATCACACCTGTCGATGAGCTCGCCAAGCCAACCATCGAGGTTGAAATCCTCCCCAAGCCGGCCTGCTTCAACCAGCTCGGCGAACAGGCTCCTCACCCACCCGTACGAAAACCCTGCGCTCTGCATCGTGCCGCACGGTGAATACAGTCGACCGTCGTTCATGATCCAGTTGAATGTGCGCATGGTGGGGTCAAACAACGGCTCCTCAGCCGCGGTGGCAATCCAGGAGGAGGTGCCGATCACTACGTAGGTCGCACCCGGGGCGGTGACCGTTGCTCCGGTTGCAGCGCAGGCCCCATCGCCACCGCCGGCCACTACCGGCGTGCCCTCCGCGAGCCCGGTCGCTGCGGCCGCCTCGGCGGTAACGGTACCGACCTGCTCGACCGACGCAACCGCTTCCGGCATCAGGTCGATCTCTATCCCGAGTGCAGTTGCAACATCCTCAGACCATCGGCGCGCGCGAATATCAAACAGATTGGTTCCGCAAGCATCGGAGTAATCGGTGACGAATCGCCCGGTCAGACGGAAGATCACATAATCCTTCGTCTGAAGCACACGATGCGTGCGGCGATAGGTCTCCGGCTCTTTCTCCTGCAGCCAGGCAATCTTGGCAGCGGAATAGGAGGAGCTCACCCGGTGGCCGGTAATCTCATACACGCGGCGGTTTCCGAGCCGCGATTCGAGTTTCTCAGCCTGAGACACCGCCCGAGTGTCCGCCCAGATGATCGACGGGCGCAACGGAGTGCCTCCGGCGTCCACCGGAAGACATCCCATCATCTGAGCGCTGAAGCTTACCGCCGCGATCCGGTCTGCAGGTACCCCGGTGGAGTCAAGCAGCTCGCGAGTCGCCCGACAGACGGCGTGCCACCAGTCTTCGGCGTTCTGTTCAACCTGGTGAGGCGCGGGGTAAGCAGTGTCGTAGCGGACCGTTTGCGAGCCGACAAGCTCTCCGGAGCTCGAGTACAGCACCGCCTTGTTTCCGCTTGTTCCAATATCGTGCGCAAGGAGATATTTCATGGTACGCAACAGCTTAGCATGACCTGCGCGTCTTAGTCTATTTTTGGTTGACAGCTTACAAACACACGGTTTATAATACAATTTATAGTGAATAATTTCAAATAATGCAATAGGGCTATGTAAGAGATTCAACCGAGCGGCAGCTGCAAATGCAAATCCGCAATCTTGAAATCCACCTTAGCTCAGTGCAGCGCCGCACGCCACGCAGGAGGATGATCCATGACTGGAGCGGAAGCGTCTGCACAAGCACGGTCCCCCCGATTCCAGGGAAAGGTCGCCATCGTAACCGGCGGGGCTATGGGAATCGGCCGGGAGTTTGCCGAAATTCTCGCCGCTGAGGGGGCCAAGGTCCTCATCACCGACGTCACCGACCCCGAACCGTTCAAGGCCGCTGATTCTATCCAGTTCGAGCGCGCCGACGTGCGCAGCTACGACGACGCCCAACGGGTAACCAAGCTTGCGGTTGATACCCTGGGAGGGCTCCACATCCTGTTCAACAACGCCGGCACCCCGGGACGTCTTCCCCGGCCGCCGGCCATCGATCTCTCGTTGGAAGAGTGGGATGAAACAGTCGACATAAACCTCCGCGGCACCTTTCTATGGACCAAAGCCGCGCTACCGTATCTCATAGACAACGGCGGCGGTGCAATCGTTAACAACGCATCCATGCTGGGCATCGTCGGACTACCGGATTCGGCCGCCTACTGTTCCTCCAAAGGGGGGGTGGTCCAGCTCACCAAGGGGCTCGCGCTCGAGCTCATCCCCCATGGCATCAGGGTCAACGCGATAGCGGCAAGCTTCATCGACACCAAAATGTTCAACGATTGGCTGGACCTACAGGAAGATCCGGACAAAGCTCGCAGAGAAGCGATGGCAAAGCTGCCGATCGGTCGTCTCGGCACCGCCGAAGAAGTGGCGCACGCAGCAGCGTACCTGGCTTCCGATGATGCTTCATTCGTTGTCGGGCACACCCTGTTCGTGTGCGGAGGCTATCTTGCTCAATAGGTACGGCACGGTGCCGGCGGGTACCGGCAGCTTGACTGCGTTCGACTGTAAATGAGTGCGAGGAATCGAGGAGGGCCTATGGATAGACTGTAAGAGTAAGAGAGAGTGTAACGGACGAGAACGGAAACAAACGCACAAAAGGGGGAGATGATATGAAGAACCAAAGAGCCAGCCGCATCTGGCCCGTATTGAAGTACGGGGCAGCGCTGTGCGGCCTTATCGTTCTGGCCTTGGCACTCATTGGCGCCGGCAGGGCCGAGCCCGAGCCGGAGGTAGTGGATCCCGAAGAGCTTGAGCTCGAAGGTGTGCAGCTGCGACTGGGAGTTGAGACCGGTCACGCGTTGGGAGATCCGATCAAGCCTTATGTCGAAGAATGGGAGGAGATGACCGGAGCGTCGGTGGAGATCACTGAGATTCCGTTCGCGGAGATCTATCCGCGCTTCATGACCTCGTTTCACGCCGGTACCGACGACTTTGACGTTGTGATTATCCTCCCCACTTGGCTCGGCGACATGAGTCAGTTCCTGGTGCCGCTCGACGACCTGATTGAAGGTGACGACATGGCCGCTTGGGATGACGTTCTGCCGATATGCCAGGACATCGTCACCTGGCAGGACGAGACGCTTATCATGCCGCTGGACTGCGACCTGTTCATGTCGTTCTACAACCGCACGGCCTTCCTCGACGACGACCACAGAGCCGCATTCCAGGACATCTACGGCTACGAGCTTGCACCGCCGGAAACCTGGGACCAGTACTACGACATTGCCGAGTACTTCACCGAAGAGGACCCCGATCTGTACGGCGCAATGGAGTCGATGTCGCGCGGAACGCAGACCTTCTGGACCGGCCTGTCCAGAATGGTAGGCTACGTTTCTCAGGGTGAACCCGGTGCGCTGTTCTTCGACCCTGAGGACATGACCCCATTGATCAACAGCCCCGGCCACGTTCGAGCGCTCGAAGAATGGGTTCGCGTTGTGGACGTGGGAGCGCCCGATATTCTTGAGTTTGACGTGGGAGACATTCGCGAGCAGTTCCCGTTGAACACCGGAGCGCTCGCGCTCGACTGGGCTTCGATCGGTTTCATCCCGACCGACCGGGAAAACCAGGAGTTGATCGGCTTCAATCCGATCCCCGGCCCCACCGAGGTCTATGATCACGACACCGGCCAGTGGATCGAGCTGGACGAACCGAACCGCGTGCCCTACATGGCAGCACTCGGCTGGGGTGCCGCGATCCCGGTCACGAGCAATGAGCAGGAGGCCGCCTGGCAGCTAATCCGGTATCTCTCGAGTCCCGAGATCAGCCTGAAGCTCGTCTCAATGCGCGACAACTACGATCCGGCGACCGGCTACCAGCCGTTCCGCTACTCGCACTTTGAAAACGTCGACGGCTGGGTTGAGTCCGAATGGGACCGCGACCGCGCCGAGGAGTACCTCGAAGCAACCTTCGAAAGCCTGACCGCAGACTTCGTGAAGCCGGACCTCCGCATTCCCGGGGCATTCGAGTATCTCGATGAGCTCGACGCCGGCCTTACCGCAGCGCTGGCCGGTGAGATGGAGCCTCAGGAAGCGCTTGACGAGGTTGCCGAACGGTGGGATGCGATAACGAATCGTAAGGGCCGCGACGTTCAGCTGCAGATGTATCGTGAATCAATAGGCCTTGATTGAGTATTGCCTGCCGTGATTAAGAACCACCCGCCCAGGGCGCAGCCGCGCTCCGGGCGGGGACATCAGTTGTCGCAGCACATGAGACTATATACTCTGTAAGGGGTACATATGCAAAAGACCGCACTGACCCGCCGCACCCTGCTGCTGCCCGCCGTTGTAATTCTGTTGGGTCTGTCCATCTTCCCGCTGTTGTTTTCACTAGCGCTGAGTTTCGGCGATTGGGGCCTCGGTCGGGGCGTGCCGTATGAGTGGCGCGGGCTCAGCAACTACGCGGCACTGTTGGCTGACGGGCGGTATCGCAACGCTGCCTTCAACACCGTACTCTACGTGGTGATCACGGTGAGCGTGCAATACATACTCGGGCTCGCCCTCGCCTGGGGCCTGTTTCTCCGCCCGCCCGGCGGCCGTATTTTTCGGGTGTTCTTCATTTTTCCAATGATGCTCGCCCCGGTCGCCGTCGGCTATATGTGGCGCCTGATGTTTCAGAGCCGGATCGGAGCAGCAAACTTCTTCCTGGCCGCACTCGGATTCGAGCCGGTGCGCTGGCTTTCGGCGCGCTGGTTCGCAATGTCTGTGGTAATGATGGCCGAGATCTGGCAATGGACGCCGTTCATGTTCCTGTTCCTCTATGCGGCGCTCATGAACGTTCCGACGAGCCCCATCGATGCCGCTTTGGTGGACGGGGCCAGCGGTTTCCAGGTGTTTCGCCACATTGTACTACCGATGCTGATGCCGATTTCAATCGCGGTGATCATGCTTCGTGCAGTTGAAGCGGTGAAGATTCTCGACACCGTCTACGTCATTACCCATGGTGGCCCGGGCAATACGACCGAGTCGCTCACGATGTACGGATACAACGTCGGGTTACAGTACTTCAACCTCGGCTACGCTGCGGCGATCGCCTACACATTGTTGCTGGTGGTTGTCGCAATCGCAGTTCCGGTCATAATCTTCATCAAGAAGGAAGTGTCGTACACATGATCCGCTTAAACTCAGTCCAACGTTGGAGCCTGTTTGTTGCACTGGTCCTGTGGGCGATATTCGTCATCTTTCCGCTGTACTGGATGGTCACAACGACGTTCAAGCTGCGCGCCGATATCTATGCCGGACCGGCGCTGATCCCATGGGTCGACTTCGCGCCTACTCTCGAGCACTGGGCGCGCGTCGTGGCTCGCTACCAGCAGGTTACCCGCGCTATGGCAAACAGTGCCGTCGCCGGGCTCGCGAGCGCGGCAGCTGCAACCTTCATCGGCGGAATGGCGGGTTACGGCCTCACCCGTTTTCAATATAAGCTCGGCTTCCTGCGGAACCGTGACATCGCGTTTTGGATACTCTCCAACAGAGTATTGCCGCCGATCGTGCTCGTCCTGCCGATCTTCATCATGTTCCGTACCGCAGGATTAGTGGACTCACGGGCCGGCCTCGCAATCGTCTACACGATGTTCAACCTGCCGATTGCCGCGTGGCTAATGCTCGAGTACTTCAAACAGATCCCGATCGATCTCGATGAGTCGGCGAAAGTCGACGGGGCGTCATACATGCAGATCCTGACGCGAATTGCGCTGCCGCTGGCCCGCCCCGGAATCATTGCAACGTTCCTTGTGTGCCTGATGTTTGCCTGGAACGAGTTCATCTACGCGCTGATTCTCACCTTCAGCCGGGCGCAGACTCTACCGCTTGTCGTGGCCGGCCAGGCAACGCAGCACGGCCCCCAGTGGTGGGATATCGCGGTAATGGCGACGATCACGATCGCGCCGCTATTGTTGGTAACGATTCTGCTGGGCAACCGCCTGATCGCAGGACTCACCGCCGGCTGGGGACAGTAACCGGCGCTGCTCGTCGCAGCTTCAGCGCACCGTGGGCGCCACTCGGGCTCCTTCATCCAGCTCTGTCGCCTGCGGGTCAGGGATCACCTGGTCGCCGGGCGCGAGGCCGTCAACGATGGTTACCTCCCGGCGAGTCTTGAAATCCGGCGTAACCCGGCGGACCACGGCGCACCCATCTTCAACGACGAGCAGCGCGTCCTCACCGTCCACGGTGAACAGCGCTGTGCGCGGGACCACCAACTGATCCTCGCGTGTTTCGGTGCGAAACGTGACGTCAAGCCTAAACCCCGGGCCGATGCGCAGACCGGACGGTATTTCGGGGGCGATGGTCACGCGCACCCGGTCCTCCTCGAGCCCGAGTGGGGAGAGATCGATGCGTGCGTGCGGCGCAATCCGCAGGACATGACCCGCAAAACTCACATCCTGATCGCGACGCTCGGCGATGAGCTCAACCTCCATAGCGCGCTCGAGTCCCTGCAGATCACGCGGGCGCACGTGCGCCTCTACGCGTAACTCGTCAAGCTGAAACAGAGTCAGCAGCGGTGTCTCCGGCCCCACGAGGTCCCCCACCTCCGGCTCAATGTCGGCTACAACACCTGCGTACGGGGCGGTGACGGTGTGGCGCTCGATCTGATAGCGCAGGAGCGCACGCTGCGCCTCCACCTCGCTCCTGCGTGCGCTCATCACGTGCAAGCTGCCCGCGGTCGGCTCGTGGGTCTCAATCAGCCCTTCGAGCTCCTGCTCGCGCTGCTTGACCAGAAGCTTGGCGTTCTGATAGGCATCGCGCGCCTGCTCCCACTCGACCTCGCTGATGTTTCCACGCTCGTGGAGAGGGGCTAATCGGCGATAGCGATCCTCGGCGATCCGCATGTTCTCCCGAGCGAGCTCAATCGCGGTCTCGGCCTGTCTGATCTGCGCCGCTGCCGGCGGCTCGTGCATCCGCACCTTCTCTCCTTCGAGGCGGTCAAGCTCAGCATTGAGCCGTTGAAGCGTGTATTCGAGTTCAGTAGTATCGAGCCGCATCAGCACAGCGCCGCGTTCCACCGTATCGCCCTCCTCGACTTCGATCGCTTCGAGCTCTCCGCTGTAGGAGGGACGGATGCGCAGCTCGCGCCCGGCCTTTAGTGTCCCGTCTTCGGTGAAGCTGTGGTAGATGGTACGCGGCCGGACCTCAATGACCTCAACCGCAACACGACGCAGTGCGTATGTGGCGCCGAATACAACCACCGCAACCACGGCAGCTGCCCCAAGAATGATCTTGTACTTCCTCTTCATGCTCGCCTGCCTTCGCGGTCACACCACCGTCGTAACGCTACTCGCGCTCCCGCAGCACCTCGACCAGACTCAGCGACCGCACTCGGCGCAGCGCAAACCGTTGAGCAATCCAAATCGAGATCAGAGTCGCGACGATCCCGATCGCAATCGCCTCGGCCGGCATGTGCGCCGGCATGGTATACATGTCGGTTGTGTAAGCGGTGGCGAATCCCTCCACCAGATAACGCGCCGGGAGCAGCCCGAGCAGAATACCGAAAAAGCTGAGGAACCACTGCTCGAAGGCGATCACTGAGAATACCTCTTTCGGCGTCATGCCGAGCACACGCATCGATGCGAGCTCGCGGCTGCGTTCGGAAAGGGTAACTAAAGCTGCAATATAGATGACGGCAAAACTGAAAACCGCCCCGATCAGAACGAAGAGATTGAGAATCACACTGAAGAGCTCCCACATCTCTTCGAGATTGGAAACCATCCGCTGACGGCTATCGACTGCGGTGACCTCCTCGCTATCACGGTAGTGCTCGCTGAGCCTGGTCGCCACCTCCTCACCCGCGCCGTCACTCCCGCCTTCACCCCGAACGAGCACCGAGCTCAAGAATGCCGGCTGTCCCAGCATTCGTTCGAGCGACCCCACCTCCATATAGGCGTTCATCCCAATGTACTGAGGGATGACCGCAACAACCGGCACCCGCACCTCCTCGTTATTCCCCCGCAGATACGGGCTCTCCAGTGTCACCGTATCGCCGCGTTGGACCTTGAGGTTGTGTGCAAGCCGCTCCGAGATGATCAGTCCGCCGCGCGTCGGAGTCATCCGGTTGCCCTGCGCATCGAGAATGTTATAGAGGCGATTGTCCTCGGCAAGACCAAGCAGCTCGAGGTCTTCCTCCCGGATTCGATGGGAGAGCGTTACCGGAACCTGGGCGATCGGCTCCGCGCGCGTGACGAACGGCAGGGCTTCTACCTCGCGCAGCACCGCCTGACGAGCCTGAGGCGCACGCAGACTGATCCGCGCGTCGTAGGTCTCGACTTCGGTGTACTGATAGAACAGAAAGGTCGGCATGTTCACCGCCGTCATCGAGTAGTTGGCGGCAACAAGTGTAAAGCTGATCGCGACGCCGACCAGCAGGAAGGCGCTTCGGCCGGGAGCGCGGCTGATATTGCGGATGCCCATCAGGCCCTGAGTGGTCAGCATTCGGGTAAACCAGGGCACGCGGTCGAACACTGTCTTGCTTGCCGGGGGCGGAGCCGGCGGGAGCATGGCCTCGGCGGGGGTCATCCGAAGCGCGTGCTTGACGCCCTGGTATCCCGCGATTCCGAGCACGCCGGCGCAGAGCCCCATGCCGGCGAGGAAATAGCGCAGCGAGAACCCGACATACACTTCCGGCAGCGCAAAATACTCGAACAACAGCCGCGACACCGTATTCGCAGCGAGCATACCGCATAAGCTCCCAACAACGCCTGCGGCAACCGCCAGCACAGCCGAATACGCAAGGTAGTGGCGCGTGATCTCACCGCGAGTGTAGCCGCAGGACTTGAGAATACCGATTTGTCCCCGCTGTTGCTGCACAAGACGCTTGAGCACGATGTAGAGGATGAAGCCGGCCACTCCGAGCATCAGCGCGGGAAAGAAAGTCGCAAAGCTCGTGAGCACTTCGCTCTCTTCCTCGAGCAGAAGGTGACTCCTGTGGTCGTCTCGGGGATAGATCCTGATGAGCCCGTAGTCCTCGAGCTCCAACTCAAGCTCTTCCTCCACTCGGCGATACTCGGCTCCGGGCTCAAGCGTAAACACGATATCGTTGACAACGCCGCGCTGATCAGGAAACAGCTCCCACATCGTTTTCAATGGCACGGTCGCGACACCGAACCGATACGGATCGGGAAAGAGATCACCGTCGTCGCGCATGATGTACACGAACTCGGGATTGAGCATCGCTGCCTTCACCTGCATCTCGTGTGCACGGCCTCCGGCGATGACTGAGATTGTGTCCTCGACGCCGAGCTTGTGGGCATCGGCGAAGGCGGTGTTCACCCAGAGATGACGCTCACCGGATCTCATCGGTTCTCCCCAGACCGAGGAAGAATCGTTGAGTCGCTCGTTATCGCCCGGGTCCTTTGAGACCAGCCGCAGATAAATTGTGCCGCCGGCCTCCCGTCTTCCAATGACCTCGCGCCTGTCGTCGTCGCTCAAAACGCGAACATCTTCAACCAGTCTGCCGCTAACCTGAGCTATCCCTTCGATACGCCTGAGCCGATAAAGATCGCTTTCAGGCATGGCGCTGATTTCGGCAAAGCCCTCGGCGAAGCGCCCCTCGGCATAGAGGAGGTGTTTGCCCATCATGAAGTTGTCGTTCGCGACTGAGAAGGCGATAAAAACCGTGAGCCCCATCACGATGAGAACCAGGCAGGCGGCGTATGAACCTTTGTTCTGACGAATATCACGCAGGACTTTGCGTCGCAGCATCTCACCACCCCACGTCCTCGGGCGGCAGGGGCTCGTCGTTCTGTTTCACCCATTCGACGTACCCGTCTTTGAGATAGACCACGCGGTCGGCCATAAGACTGATGTTTTCATTGTGCGTTATGATCACCACGGTTTTGCCGTATTGGTCCCGGAGCTCTCGCAGCAGCTTCAGAACCTGGCGGCCGGTGGTCAGATCAAGGGCACCGGTAGGCTCGTCGCACAGGAGCAGACGCGGATTCTTCGCCAGCGCGCGAGCGATCGCGACACGCTGCTGCTCACCGCCGGAGAGCTGAGACGGAAAATGGTTTCGGCGGTCGCCGAGCCCTACCTGCTCCAGAAGCTGGTCCACGTCCAACGGGTCCGGGGCCACCTCCGCCGCCAGCTGTACGTTCTCCCAGGCAGTGAGATTCGGCATCAGATTGAAGAACTGAAAGACGAACCCAACCTCGGTTCGCCGATAACGGGTGAGCTCGTCTTCACCTGCACCGTGCAGCCTGCGCCCGGCGAAACGCAGCAGGCCCTCGCTCGGCCGATCCATCCCTCCTATGAGGTTGACCATGGTGGTCTTGCCGGAACCGCTCGCGCCGAGCACCACCACGAGCTCGCCGTCATACAGCGTAAGGTCGACACCGTTGAGAGCGTATACGTCGACCTCGCCCATGCGATAGCGCTTCTTCAGCCCGGACGCTTGCACCAGCTCACGTTGCGTGTCTTCAGTTTGCACAGCTTAGACAGTGTAACACAGGTACCACTGGTCTCGAAGCTTCTAGCTTCTTCCCGGCGGGACTCTTCCCGGCGCGCTTCCAATCGGCCTTATTCCTATCGGCCTGCTATGCGCATTTGTTGCGGTGGGGGTGGCGCGAAGCCTGTTGCGAGAAGCCTGTCTTGTGGTGCGCAGCTTGTTGCGCGAAGCCTGTTGCGGCCCCGCGCCTCACCTGCGGCTCAGGAGCTGCGCTCCCGCAGCTCGCGGAAAAACAAGTACAGATCCTCGCGCATAATGTCATCGTCGAGTTCGCTCAGCGGATGACGGCCGTAGCGGCGCTCGATCCTCTTGAAGACGTCCCGGATCTGGCGATCGGAGCCGAGCTGATCTAACCCGAGCTCGGCAAGCGCATCGATCCCTCGGTCGACCGGTGAGGACAGCAACTCGCGATACGCCTCGATGATGCGTTCCTTCTCTGCCTCCAACTGCCGGTCGGCGAGCTGCCGCCTGCGATTGCGCCGATCCAACACAAAGACAACTACCGGGACCAGAATTACAAGCACCGCCGGCAGCACCGACTCGCCCACAGGAACCTCCTCCAACGCCCCGGTGCCCGGCGCTCCGGTGTCGGGCGCATCGGCCCGGCGTATCGGCCCAGGTTACCGTTCGGCCGGTCCTAAGCACCCTCGACACCTTGCGGCCGCGGAGCGCACAATTCACGGCCGCGGAGCGCACAATCCGCGCCCCACTGTGGCTCTGATAAGTCACTACTTTATCGCTGTACCGGCGCCGATGCAACACCACACACTACGCACCGCCCATCAGTGCCGTGACCACGAGGCCCACGGAGGAAGAGCGAGGTTGTCGCTGTGTTGTCGCCTACTCGGGAAGCTCCCCGGGCTCCATCTCCGGCTGTGCCGGCGGCTCACCTACCGGGAGCAGCGTCACCTGGACGTACTCCTCCGGACTGAGATACGCTTCCGCCGTCTCGACAAGCGCTTCAACGGTCAGCTCATCGATCAGGTCCGGATAATCCAGGAGCTCTTCGAACTCCCGGTCGGCACGGTGGAGGGCTTCGATGTTTTCGAGCCAGAACTCGTTCTCGCGAAGCGCCTCCTCGAACTCGCTTCGTTGTACCTCGCGCGTCCGCTCAACGTAGCTTTCGTCGAGCTCCCCGGCGCGTATACTCTCGAGCTCCTCAAGCGCCA
>PUNW01000115.1 GCA_003552665.1 Spirochaetaceae bacterium
GCCCGGATATCTTTCTGCACAACCGCCGCTCGAAGCCCTCGGCCCTGCGCTACGGTACCAGGCTACACCGTGCCGGCTTCGGCAACGTGCTCGCGGCCGCCGCGGTAGCCGCCCGCAGATGCGGCGTTGGGCCCGACGACCAGACCGCAGCGTACCTGTACGGGTTTGCGACCCACGCAGCCCTCGACCGCTTCCTGCACCCCTACATCAACTACCGCAGCGGCTGGTACGAGCGCGAACGGCCTGAGACCGAGCGGCTGCGCACGATGCACGCCTTCCTCGAGCGGCTGATCGACACCGCGCTGTTGCGAGCGCGCCTCGGTATAACTCCCGGTACCATGCCTGCCCTTTCTCACCTCGATCTCGGCGACGAGCTCCCCGAACCCATTGCCGAGGTGCTGCGCCGCGCACTGATCGAACGGGTGCCCGGTGCACAGCGAGACCATGCCCTGCGCACGAGGCTTCGCAACGCATACCGCGATGCTCGTGGCTACTACTACTGGGCGCACCGCGATCTGGCACACGCGCGCCGCACGGCCGTGGGGTCGGGGGGGGCGCCGGGAAAGCAACTGCACCGGCTCGCTATTCTGCATCCTGAGGTGGTGCCTCTGGGGCTTGACGTACTCAACCTGAGACGGCGCCGATGGCGTGACCCGTGTCCCGCCGGACGGTACCGCCGTGAATCGGTGCCGCAGCTGTATCTCCGCGCTTTGGACTCCGCCGCGGTAACGGTAGCGGCGCTGTATCGTCTCTTTTCGGCGCCTGCAGGCGCCGAGCTCAACAGACACCGCCGGGCGGTGGAGTCGGCGGCCGGAAATAGCGACCTCAGCGACCATTACCAGCGGGCTTCGCGTTGTCCCAAACGCTACAACAGCCCGCTGCCGCTGTACCGGCTGCTCGAGCGCCTTTACATCGAACTCTCCAACGGTTGCGGATGAGGGGGCATCTCAGCGTTCGGCGCCGGCCACCTCACCGTTGCCGGACAGTTCCACCAGGCGGCTGTAATGGCGGTATAGCGCCAGTACCGACCGGACGTAGTTCACCGGCTCCTCGCCCCGGGCGTACCCATGGCGCACCACCTCATGCCGGAAGTACTCGGGCCGGCTCTTTTTGCGCATATATCGCTCCACGTGACCGCTCCAGATCTGCGGGTCCACTCCGTGCTCTTCGGCGAGGCGGCGCGCATCTTCAACGTGTCCATGCCCTACGTTGTAGGATGCCAACACGAACCGTAGGCGCTCCTCCTCATCCGGCACCCGTTCTTCCCAATAGTCCTGCAGCCAGGCGATAAAGCGCGTCCCGGCCGCGATGCTCTGGTAGGGGTCATCCGGATTATTCGCGCCGAAGGCGCGCGCGGTCCGGGGCATCAGCTGCATCAGCCCACGCGCTCCCGCCCAGGAGCGGGCGTTTGGGCGGAACTGTGATTCATGGAAGATCAAGGCCGCAAGCAGCCGCCAGTCCCAGTCTACGGTCCGGGCGTACTCTTTGATGATCTCGTCGTACGGGGAAATGCGCTGCAGCCCCAAGGCAAAGAAGCCTTGGTCGATCAAAGAAGGGGCAACCGTGCGCTCAACGAAGTAGCGCCGGTAGATCACATGGTAGTCGGCGTGCTGCTGCTCCTCCTCGAGCCATGCATCTACCTCCTCGAGCAGCCTCGGAGTCTCCCGCGATAGCGCCCATGCGATCGGCTGCGGCAGGCTGAGCTCGGTCTCGATATCGAGATTATCATGATACGCGCGCGACACTTGGGCGATATTGCGGTCGGCGACCGTATATCGCAGCGCCCCGGTGGCCACGCGGCGAATCAACTCGTCGGTCGTCAATCGACCCGGCGCTTCATACAGATCGATCTCGATGCCGAGCTCTTCCATCAGGTTCCGCAGTCTCGTGACGTAGGCGGAGTTGCGTCGCACCATGACCGTCTTGCCGTCCAGTTCGGTAGGCTCGCGCAGCAGCTGCGCCTCGACCTCATCAGCGGTCATCTGCCGGTGGTTCTCCGGCAGACGCTGCACCAATACCTGCGGGGTCGTGTAGAGCGTGCGGGTGAACGCCACACGCTCACGACGCGACGCGGTGACGCTTAAGGGATGGGCAACGAGATCCACCGCTCCCTGCTCAAGCGCCGCGATCATACCCTCTAGCGTGTCGATCACCTCGATCTCCACACCGACTCCCAGATGCTCGCCCAGCCGCTGTAACAGCTCATACGAATAGCCCATCGGCCGTCCGCGGTAGATGAAATAGCTATGCGGGCTGAAACTGGTTGCCGCCACCAGGTGACCGCGCTCGCGGATCTCCTCCAGGTCGGCTATAACCGGCTGTGGGTCCGCCTCGGGTTCGGCTGCGCGTCGCACGCCAAGCACCACCGCCGCTAGGATCACGAGCACCGCGAGTACCACCAGCGCCGGCCGAAGCAGTTGCTGCCATCCTTGTAGTGCGATTCTCATCGTCCCAGATACTCCGCCAGACGGTCACCGAGAAAATTGAGACTGAACACCGTCAACGCCAGCGCCACCCCGGGGAAGATCGAAAGCCAGGGGGCGTGAAACAGCGCGTTGCGTCCGTCACGCAGCATCAGACCCCAACTGGGGTTGGGGGGCTGGGTGCCGAGCCCGAGATAGGCTAGCGAGGACTCGATCACGATCGCGAGCGCGAATGTGATCGTAGCCTGTATCACCACCCGGGGCAACACATTCGGAAGCACGTGCAGCGCCACCGTTCTACGCAGGCTGCTGCCGAGCGCCCGTGACGAACGATAATAGCCTTCTTCGCGAATCGCCTTCGTCTCGGCCCGCACTAGCCGCGTGAACACCGGAATGAACACAACCCCGATGGCTGTCCCGACCTGCAGCATGCCGTACTGCAGCACCGAGACCACCGTGATCGCGAGCAGGATGGTGGGGAACGAGAGCACCGCGTCTGCCAGCACCGTGACCGCATCATCAACGAGCCCGCCCGCCAGCGCAGCGGCGAGCCCCAACGCCAGTCCTACGCTCGCCGATATCGCAACCGTGATCGCAGCCACGCCGAGCGAGGCCCGCGATCCGTAGACGATTCGAGCAAACACATCTCGCCCGAGCTCATCGGTTCCGAGCAGGTGCGATTCGGTTCCCGGCGGTTGAAAGCGTGCTCCCAGATCTTGGGCCGTCGGCGAATGGGTCGCGATCAACGGAGCGTACACTGCGAACCCGATCATCACAAGTAGGACGAGAAGCGCAAACGCGGTAAACACGTTACCGAGTGCCGTCAGCACCCGCCATCGAGTCCATAGCATATCCACTGCCGTCTTCTACTCCAGACGCAGCCGCGCGAAGTCTATGGTATCGAGCTTTGGGTCCATCTGGAACTCGGTTACTCGTTCGCTGAGGCCTATATGCCGATACGACGTTCCGACGAAAACCATCGGTACCTCTTCAGCCATAATCCGCTGCAGCTCGGCGTACAATGCGAAGCGCCGGTCGAACTCCGCCTTACTGCGTGCGGCCTCAATCAGCTCCTCAGCTTCCGGATGATACCAGTTCACGTAGTTTTCCCCGGTATCGAACCCGGCAAAGCGCCCATCAGGATCGAGCTTGCCGGTATGACCGATAACGGTCAGATCGAACTCGCTGTTCTGATACACGTCCGACAACCAGGTGGACCACTCCATCAGACGCAGCTCAACGCTGAGCCCGATCCTCCCGAGCATCTCGGTGTAGATTTCGCCCGCCCGGACGTGCGGTTCATAGTTCTGGGGAACCGCAATCCTGAGAGTCTGGCCGTCATAGCCCGACTTATCGACGAGCTCGCGAGCCCGTTCGGGGTTGTAGGGGTACGGATCCTCGACACCGGCATAAAACGGATCGCCGTGATCCAGAAACGTGCTCACCGGCCGGCCGCCGTTGTATGCCACATCGAGCACCTCCTGCTTGTTGACCGCATGCGCAATCGCCTGGCGCAGGCGCAGATCCGACAGCAGGGCATGATCGTTATTCATCGACAGAACCATCACCAGCGACGAGAGCGTCTCATCGACCCATGTGTCCGGACGCTGTTCGAGCGTATCGAGCATCGCCTCGCTGATCATGTCGATGATGTCCAGCTGTCCGGCAATCAGCGCCTGTTCCTGCACGGTGGTCTCGGTGATGATGTGGAGCACCACCTGTTCAGCGGCGCCTTCGTCTCCATCCTGCCAGCGCCAGTGTCCAGGGTTACGCCGCATACGGATGTCGCTGTCCTCCTGCCAATGCACGAAGACATACGGCCCGGTTCCGACCGGCTCGATGCTGAAACGGTGCTCATCCTCGATCAGATCGGCCGGGAGAATTGCTCCCCAGCCCGAGGCCAGCGTGGCCAGAAGCGGGGTATAGGGCCGAGAAAGCTCGAAGCGTACCGTCAGGTCATCCACCGCCACGACCCGGTCCAGCGGTCGCAGCTCGCGGGCGTGCGGAGAGCCGGTATCGGGGTCGAGGATGCGCTCGAAAGTGGCGACCACATCGGCCGCTTCGAGTCTCCGCCCATGATGAAACAGTACGCCGGGGCGCAGCTCGAAGGTCCAGCTCAAACCGTCATCCGAGACCTTCCAGCTCTCGGCCAGCGCGGGCCGGTATTCGCCGTCTTCTCCGGGCTCAATGAGTGTGTCATAGAACCCGCGGATCGAGAAGAACGTGAGCGTTCCTGATGTCCGGTGGGGGTCAAGGGTATCCGGATTGCCGGACATGCCGATGCGGACGCTCCGGTCGGCATCGACGGCCTCACGCGCTCCGAGAGCACCGAGCACTCCCGTAGCCACCATTCCGGCGCCCAGCACCACGGCCGTGATGATAAGCGCGGCGGTAATCAGGGAGCGCCGCCGCGTAGTATGTGAACCGATTGAAGAGCTCATAGTGTGCTATTCCTCCACGCCGCTGCGGCTGCCTCTGTGCAGCCTCACCTGCAGACGAGAAGCGGCGAGCCTGCGCGTCCGTGCCGGCACCGGCGGCGATTGCGCGATGATGCAACGCCCGGCTCCAGAGCGATGCAAGGTTCAGCTCCGCAGCGCGCGCGGAGCGCGGTGCAGCGATGGCGAAGCCCCGAACAATGCCCTGGTATACTCCGCCCGCGGGCGCTCAAGCACCTCGTCGGCCGGCCCGTGCTCGACCAGCCAGCCTTCTCTCAATATACCAATTGTATCGCTCACGTACGATACCAAATTGAGGTCGTGTGAGATGAAGAGGTAGGTCAGACCGAGACGTTGTTTGAGATCCATCAGGAGATTGATGATCTGAGCCTGAATCGAGACGTCCAGGCTGCTCACCGGTTCGTCAAGCACCAGAAACTCGGGATTACCCGCGAGCGCACGAGCAATGACGATGCGCTGCTTCTGACCGCCGGAGAACGCCCGCGGGTAGCGGTCGAGGTGCTCGGGGGCCAATCCCACCAGGCGCAACAGCTGTATCGCGTGTGCGGCACGCTCGCGACGGGGGACACCGGCGTTCGCAAGCGCCTCACCCAGGCTATGGCGGATACGCAGCCGCGGATTGAGCGCCCCGTGCGGATCTTGGAACACGATCTGCATCCGCCGGCGGGCTTTGCGCAAACCACGCCGGCTCAGACGGGCGAGCGGTATCCCCCCAATTCGAACCTCACCGGCGGTAGGGCGCTCGAGGTGAACAAGCGCGCGCGCCAACGTGCTCTTGCCGCTGCCCGACTCCCCGGCTAACCCCATCACCGTATTGCGCTCGATCGTGAAGCTTACGTTGCGCACCGCATGCGTGGGAGCAAGCCCGGGCCGAAGCCAGGAGCGCGCAGTGTAGGTTTGGCTCAAGTTTTCCACCGATACGAACGCCGACATCGCGTTATTACGCTCCTTCAGATCGCCGCGTACTCGCTACCGCTACCTCGCGAGGCGAGCGCCCAGCTCGCCGGGGTAGAAGCAGGCAGCGGCGTGCTGCTGCCCCTGCTGGATCAGCTCCGGAACCTCGGCCGAACAGCGCTCGGCTGCGATCGGGCAGCGCGGGTGAAACGAACACCCCACCGGCACGGCGGTCGCGTCCGGGACCGCGCCGGGGATAACCTTCAACTCGCGCCCGCGCATCGCGGCCGAGGGCACCGACTCCAGCAGCAGCTCGGTGTACGGATGCAAGGGCGCACGAAAGAGATCGACGTCCACCGCGGTCTCGATTATCTTCCCCGCGTACAGAACCGAGATCCGGTCGGCAATCTCATGAACGACACCGAGGTCGTGCGAGACGAACAACACCGACAACCCGAGCTCTGTGCGCAACCGCAGCAGCAGGTCGAGGATCTGGCGCTGGACGGTAACGTCCAGCGCCGTGGTAGGCTCGTCGGCGAGCAGCACGCGAGGATTGCAGGCGATCGCGATCGCGATCATCGCGCGCTGTTGCATACCGCCGGAGAGCTCGAAAGCGTAGTTGCGAAGCACCCGACGCGGCAGCTCCACCAGCTCGAGCAGCTCGGCGGCACGAGCAGCGGCGGGCCGCCGAGTTATGCCGAGGTGATAGCGCAGCAGGTCGAGAATGTGTTCCTCGATCGTCAGCCCGGGATTGAGGTGTTTTGTGGGCTCCTGAAACACGATCGCGATTTGAGCCCCGCGAATGCGCCTGATCTCGGGTCCGAAAAGCGCCAGCAGGTTTCGTCCGTCGTACTGCACTTCCCCGTTGGTGATGACCGTGCCGGCCCCCCGGTTGAGATTGAGCACCGTATGCAGGAGAACGCTCTTGCCGGCACCGCTCTCGCCGACCAGCCCGTGTACCTCGCCGTGGCGCAGATCTAAATTGATTCCGCGAAGCGCTTCCGCCGGGTGTGCGCCCGACTTGAACCGCACCTCGAGATCGCGCAGCCGCAGCACGCAACTCGGCTCACACGCTTGCTCCGTAGTCAGTCCCATACTCCGCCTACCTCATCCGTATCTTTGGGTTCGCTGCGCTGTAGAGAATGTCTGCGGCGAAGTTCACCCCTGAGAACACGATCGCGGTGACGATCACTCCCCCCTGCACCACCGGGAAATCCCGGCGGTAAATCGCCGACAGCAACAGCCGTCCGAGCCCGGGCAGCGAAAAAACCTGTTCAATGACGATCGA
>PUNW01000211.1 GCA_003552665.1 Spirochaetaceae bacterium
CTCACTCCGTGTCGAAGAGACCGATGATCCGTTCAGCGACGGTATTCAGAACGACGTCATCGATGTAGTTGGGGTCCTGGAGCTTGTTTTTTACTTCCTGAACACGGTCGGCACGCACATCCGATGAAGACCTGACTACCTCGTTAGCGGTGTATAGCTCACTCTTGAGCCTGGCCTCTTCCGAAACCGAGATCGAGTCACTGTTTCGTTGCCGCTGGTTCGGACCCGCCTGACCCGTCTTACCGTAGTTGTGAATCGGATCGATTGGGCCCAGTCTTTCGATACTCATCTGTACGTAACCCCGTACCCTGTTACTTGTACTATCGACACCGTCCGCTCTTTATTTTAGTGCTTTTTCGCCGCTGATACAAGCAAACTGCACTCCCCTTTGAGGGAGTTTTTGCCCCTTAGTCGCTCTAATACCTCTAACGCACTGCCTTCGACGTACTCCTCGTGCAGCTTGGTCATCTCCCGGCCCAGCAATACCGGACGACTCGGGTCGATCTCGGCGATCTCCTCGAGCACGGCGATGATGCGGTGCGGCGACTCGTAGAACACCACCTGCTGCGCCTGCGCCGCCTCCTCAAGCAGCTCGCGGAGGCGTTTAGCGCGCTTGCCGCGTTTGCGCGGCAGGAACCCTTCGAACACGACCGTCTTGCCCCCGAAGCTCGAAACGCTCAGCAACGCGGTCAGTGCCGAAGCGCCGGGAATCGGGATGACCGGATGGCCGGCACCACGTACCACCTCCACCAGGCGGGCTCCAGGGTCGCTCACCCCCGGCGTGCCGGCGTCGCTCAGATAGGCGAGGTCGAAGCCCTGGTCTAAGAGCTCGAGCGCGCGTTCGGCGGCGCGCTGCTGATTGTGCGCGTGACAGCTGATGAGCCTGCGCTTGATGCCGTGCGCCTGCATCAGGCGGCCGGTGTGCCGCGTATCCTCGCAGAGCACGGCCTCCACCCCCTGCAGCGTCTGGAGCGCACGCAGAGTTATATCCTTCAGATTTCCGATAGGCCCGGCGACAATATAGAGGGACGGCACGACTGCCATTCTATTCGAGTGATTTGTGCTTGCCTACCGCGAACCAGCTTGGATACTATCGGTACAGGGAGGAGAGCGATTCATACGGTTGTCCTGGTTGTTACCGCAGGGGTTGTAGCGGTGCTGATCTACAGCCTCATGCGCATGCGCAAGAGCGATTATCAGTTTCTCTCCAACCGTATGGCCGACCGCAGCCGCGGCTCGTTCGAGGTCCTCAGGCCATGTCCGCTGTGCAAAAGCATGCTGCGGCGCGGCGAGACGGTGCATTCGGTCGTCTATTCGGGCGAGGGGGAGCGTGCCGGCGCCTCGGGTGAGCACAGTGCACGCCATACACCGGACGCCATGGCGCACCTGTTCGGCTGCCGCTACTGCTACCCCGCCAATCGCGAGCATCCACGTATCTGCCCGGTCTGCACCAACGAGATCAGCGCCGACGGCTTTGTGGTGGCGCGAATGTTCGAGCGCCGTGAGCGCAAACATATCCATGTCCTCGGGTGCACTGAGTGCCGCGGAGCCGGCCTCAGACGCGCCGCGTCAGGAAAGTCACATGAGTAACCAAACTGAAGCGGCTCCCCGGGTGTCGCTCGGAATCAAGCTCGGCTTTGGAATCGGTGATCTTGGGGGGAATCTCTTCTTCACTATGATGGGATTCTACCTGCTGTTCTACCTGACCGACACGGTGGGAATGCGCGCAGGCCTCGCCGGCACCGCTCTGATGATCGGAAAGGCCTGGGACGCGATCACCGACCCCGCCGTCGGTTATATCTCCGATCGTACAACCACACGCTGGGGCCGGCGGCGCCCCTACATGGTAGCCGGCGCGGTCACCACCCTCGCGATGATGGCGCTTATGTTCACGGTTCCGGCGTTGCCGACGCAGCTGATGCTGTTCGTATATGTGGCGCTCGTATACTGCCTGCTGAATACCGCCTACACCCTGTTTTTGATCCCGTACGGAGCGCTGACTCCCGAGATCACGACCGACTTCCACGAACGGACGGTGCTCAACGGCTATCGCATGTCGTTCGCTGTGGTCGGCACCTTCTGTGGAGCGATCCTGGTGTTGCCGATCGTCTCGGCGTTCGGCGGCGCGGAGACCGGCTGGGCAGCCGCCGGCATCGTCATGGGACTCATCATGGCCGTCACGTTCCTGATCACGGCGATCGCGGTACGCGAAAGCATCGGCAAGCGCGTGATGTCTACCGCTAATGCGCTGCGCGGCTACCTGCAGGCGCTGCGGATGAAGCCGTTTCTCACCGTGCTCATTCCGTGGACCTGTCACGTAACCGGTGTCAACATTCTGCAGGCGAGCATGCTGTATTACTTCGGGGCTATCTTCGGGGACACCGGCGGGTTCCAGGTCGCTCTCCCGGTGCTGCTCGCCTCGGCGATGGTGTTCATTCCGGTGTGGGTGTGGATCTCGAAACGGATCGGTAAGAAGCTCAGTTACAATCTCGGAATGGCGCTGTTCACGGTCACCGTGCTCGTGTTCTTCGGTTTCGCGCATCTGCTGGGGATGACCTTTGCCGTAATCCTGATGGGCATCGCCGGCATTGGGTTTGCAACGCAGTACGTTATGCCGTTTGCGATGATCCCGGACGTGGTGGAGTATGACTACGCCGAGACCGGTGAACGGCGCGAGGGCGTGTTCTACGGGCTGTGGACCTTCGTCAGCAAGATCGGCCAGGCCTTTGGGATAGCCCTCAGCGGCTGGGTGCTGACCTGGTTCGGATATCGCGAGATTCAACCTGGGCTACCGGCGCCGGTTCAGACTGAGCTCGCAGAGTGGGGAATTCGGCTCCTGATCGGCCCGATTCCGGCGCTGTTCTTCCTGGCCGGTATCATCGTCCTAAGCTATTACCCGATAAACGCGGCCCGTTATGCACAAATACTTAGACAGATCCAGGCTCGCGACACTCAGTGACCGCATCCCTTACCGGGCGCACCGTTTCGCACGCTTCGCGCGCACCATCTGGCGCAAGTATCGCCGCAACAACGGCCCGCTGCTGACGAAAGGGCTCGCGTTCAGCTTCGTGTGGGGCGTAGTCCCGCTGCTGTTCGTGGTATTCATGCTGCGCTTCGTGCTGGTGACGCCGGCGGTCCTCGATATCGTCTCAGAGCAGTTGCTCGGGTTCCTCCCGGAGGGGATGCGTTCCGATCTGGTACGCCAACTGCTCGGACTGACGGTGGGGCGCACCGGGGCCGGTATCGTCACGGTCGTCGCGTTCGTCGTCGCCGCGATCGCGCTGTTCGATTCGCTGGAGCAGGCAATCTCGACTATGCTCGGAAGCAGCCGGCGGCGCCTGCATTTTCGCAAAGGACTGTCGATCGTGCTCGCGATGGGGGCGGTGTTTCTGTTCTACGTGATCGCGCTCGCAGCTCCGGCCGGGCGCTTCTTCGCCCGCTTCTTCCAGCTGCCGGAGCCGTTGTTCTTCTGGATTACACGGCTGACTACCGGTTTGGTGTTCGCACTGGTGCTGTTCGGCCTGCAACGTCTCTTTGCCCGGCGCAAGCTGCGCATTCTGCCGAGCCTCACGATCGGCCTGCTAACCTCGCTGGTCTGGCAGCTCATCAGCTATGCCGGCGGGCTCGTCTTCCAGGCCGTGAGCGCGCGTTATCTAGTATACGGCGCGATCGCCTGGGCTATCATCTTCCTGCTGTTCATGCGCATCCTCGCCGAACTGATCGTGTTCTCGAGCATACTGATTGCCGAGTTCTCGCCTTCGGAAGAGGAGGAGATCCTCCGTCTGCTGCAGCACGGTGCTGAGGACCGTCCACGGGACGCTCATACTACCGCGGTCTGGTACAGCGAGCGAGAGCATAAGCCGTCTGAGTAAGCGCTGATCCGCTGAGCCGGTTGCTCCAATCTCGAACACCTCGGGCCCTCGAACGCATCCATCCCTCGAGCCCATCGATCCCTCGAGCCCATCGCTCTCTCGACCACGGGGCGCTACTCGGATTACACTGGACAGAAACAGCAGGAGGAGTGACATGGCTGAGGACACGTTATTCGACAAGATTCTCCGCAAAGACATCTCTGCAGACATTGTACACGAAGACGACGACGTGCTGGCGTTCCGCGACATCAACCCGCAGGCCCCCACGCACGTGCTTGTCATTCCCAAACAGAAGCTCGAGAGCTTCGCCGACCTGGCTGAGGCTGATCCGGAGGCGGTAGGACGCTACATGGGCGCGGTGGCGCGTGTCGCACGTCAACTCGGTCTCGAGGAGCGCGGGTACCGCATCGTGTTCAACACCGGCCCGGAAGCGCAGCAATCGGTTCAGTACATTCACGCCCATATTCTCGGCGGCCGACAGCTCACCTGGCCCCCCGGTTAAACCGGCTGAAATGCGGGCTGTAGCCGGCGCCGGTGCGCGCCGTCACCCGTCGGTCGCACTCGGTCGCGGCCGGTAGCAGCCCGCGCTGTTCAGCAGCTCGGTTGCAGCCGGTCGCTGCCCGGCGCGGCCTATCGCAGCCGCTGCCCGCGCGCTTCAGCCGGTCGGTCGCGGCCGGTCGCAGCTTGCAGCCGGCCGCTGCCCGCACACCGCGAACCCTTTGCTGAGGCGGCAGTTGCGCTTCGCGGCTGAATCCGGTAGTTTTTGTGGCGATGGAACAACTAAAACGAACGATGACCTGCGGAGAGCTCACCGAAGAGCACCTGGGACGCGAAGTAGTACTCAACGGGTGGGTACATAGAAACCGCGATCACGGGGGTGTACACTTCGTTGATCTGCGCGATCGCTACGGTCTGACGCAGGTCGTTATCGACGACGACGCGGCCGAACCGGTCCGCCGACAGGCCGAACAGCTGAAGTTCGAGTTCTGCATCGCCGTCCGGGGGGTGGTGCGCCCGCGTCCGGAGAACATGATCAACCCCGAGATGGCGACCGGCAGAATAGAGGTCGCCGCCAGCGAGATCGCAATCCTCTCGCGCTGTGCCACCCTTCCGTTCATGATCGAGGAACGCAGCGACGCGCGCGAAGACCTGCGGCTGAAGTACCGCTACCTTGATCTGCGCTCGTTCGCGATGCAGCGCAAGATACAGCTGCGTCACGAAGTGATGTTCAGAGTGCGCGAGTACATGCACACGCAGAGCTTCTATGAGATCGAAACGCCGACCATGATTCGCTCGACTCCGGAAGGCGCCCGCGACTTCCTGGTCCCGTCACGGCTGCACCCCGGTAAGTTCTACGCGCTGCCGCAATCGCCGCAGCTATTCAAACAGATCCTGATGGTGTCCGGCTTCGACCGCTATTTTCAGCTTCCGCATTGCTTTCGCGATGAAGACGCCCGTGGCGATCGACAGCCGGAACACACTCAGATCGATATCGAGATGAGCTTCGTATCGCGCGAGGACGTGTTTGAGCTGACCGAGGGACTGATGCACCATGTGTTCAAGCACGCCTTGGAGTACGAGCTCCCGATCCCGTTCGAACGGTTCAGTTACGACGAAGCCATGAACCGGTTCGGGAGTGACAAGCCCGATCGGCGCTTCGACCTCGAGCTGGTCGAGTTCTCGGATGCGGCCGCTGCCGGTGAGTTCAAGGTGTTTCAGGACACCGTGGCCAACGGCGGCGTGGTCAAGGCGTTGCGCCTGCCGGACGGCGGGCAGTATTCGCGCAAGCAGATCGACGAGCTCGAACAGCAGGCCAAGGTATACGGCGCGAAAGGCCTGGCCTGGATCAAGGTTACCGATTCCGGGTTGGAAGGCGGGGTATCACGCTTCTACAGCGCAATCGCAGACCGCGTCGTAAACGAGATGGGCGCGGTGCCGGGAGATCTGCTCCTGTTCGTGGGCGACGAATGGAAGACAGCCTGCACGGCGCTCGGCGCGGTGCGCTCGAAGCTCGGCCGGGATCTGGGGCTTGCATCCCCCGAACAGTTTCGCTTCTGCTGGATCATCGATTTTCCATTGTTCGAATGGAACGCGGAGGAGCAGAAATGGGACCCGGCGCATCATCTCTTCAGCATGCCCCGCGAAGAGCACCTGGATACGCTCGAGCAGGATCCCGGCGCGGTCAAAGGTGACCTCTACGACCTCGTCTGTAACGGCTTCGAGCTCGCCTCGGGCTCGATCAGGATACACGATCCTGAGCTTCAGAAGCGAATATTCTCGATTGTGGGTTTCTCACTCGAAGAAGCGGAACGTCGCTTCGGATTTCTACTCGAAGCGTTCAAATACGGCCCGCCGCCGCATGGCGGGATCGCCCCCGGCTTGGACCGCCTGGTTATGCTGATGGCCGGAGAGAGCACGATTCGGGAGATAATCGCGTTTCCCAAAAACACCCTCGGTGTCTCACCTATGGACGACTCGCCGACCGAGGTGGACGAACAGCAGCTGCAGGAGCTTCACCTGCGGATTGTACAACCTGAGGAGCCGGAGAGTCGAAACGCTTAGATCGAGAAGGAGTGCAACTATGTTTAGAGTGAGAACCCTCAACAACATCGCCCCGGTTGGGTTGAAACTGTTGGCGGAGAGATCCTACGAGTACGGTGCCGACGTCGAAGACGCCGACGCAGTTCTGGTCCGCAGCGCCAATATGCACGACATGCAATTTCCGCCGCAGCTGAAAGTGATTGGTCGCGCCGGTGCGGGTGTCAACAACATCCCGATCGAGCGCTGCACCGAACAGGGAATTGTGGTGTTCAACACGCCGGGCGCCAACGCCAACGGCGTCAAGGAGCTGGTAATCGCCGGCCTGCTGCTCTCCTCGCGGCAGATCGCTCAGGGCGTAGAGTGGGTGAACTCGGTCGCGGACCACGGTGCGGAGCTCAAAAAGATGGTGGAGAACGAGAAGAAGCGCTTCGCCGGTCCGGAGATTATGAACAAGACGCTCGGTGTGATCGGGCTCGGAGCTATCGGGGCCCGGGTTGCCAATGCCGCAGCCTCGCGCGCGCTCGGGATGAACGTCGTCGCGTACGACCC
>PUNW01000180.1 GCA_003552665.1 Spirochaetaceae bacterium
GACTGGAGGTTTTTAGGATGAAAAGATATGAAAAGCTTTATGAGCAAAAAATACCACGGGCAAGCCTAAGTAAATACAAGAGAGAGCGTATCGTGTACAGATTTAAGGATGTGCACATGGATTTAAATGCCATGCACCTGCTCTGGCAGCAGGGCGGTGGAGGCACCGATACGGCGGAAATTTGGGCGGCAATCTCCCGGATGGATAAAAAGGACAAAGAGACTTGGAACCGCGAATTCGCAGCCCAGGGGGCCCGGTTGGAAGCGATGGCCCGGGAATCCTTAAAAGGAGGGCACCTCGTTAGTGCAAGGGAAGCATTTTTCAGGGCTTCCAGTTATTACGGTACCGCCGGTAATAGGGAGAAGCAGGTGGATTGCTTCCGTGCTGCAGGAGATATGGTGGAGCCCCCCCTTGAACCGGTGGAAATACCCTTCGCAGGAAAACACCTTCCGGGGTACTTTGTTAAAGCGGCTGCCGATGATCAGCAAAGAAAAACCTTAATTCTTATCGGGGGAGGAGATACCATCCTGGAGGATCTGTATTTTATCGCCGGTCCTGCAGGAAAAAACAGAGGCTATAATGTCTTCGTGGTGGAGATGCCCGGCCAGGGGGCAACGGTCTTGGAGGGAATGTTCATGCGGCCCGACACGGAAGTGCCCATGAAAGCCATAGTGGATTACCTTTTGAGCCGACCCGATGTAGACCCGGAAAAGCTGGCAGCCATGGGATTAAGCTGGGGAGGATATATGGTTCCCCGGGCGGCCTGCTTTGAAAAGAGATTGAAAGCCATAGTAGCCAACAGCATCATACTTGACGGCAATATCTGGATGACCGAGATTTCTCCCTTTGGCATTATCGCCAAGCTGGAAGGCACTATTTTATTTTCCTTATTAAAACTTTTTCTGGGTTCAAGCATGATGCCCCGACTGGAAAGCATCAAGAAGAAGTGGGGCGCTAAGGACATGAAACATTTTGTGGAGCTTAATAAGGAGTTTTACCTGGATCCACGAATGATTGAATGCCCCACCCTTTTACTGGACGGGGCAACTGAGAACCTTTACTCCCGGGGAGTAGAAATACTGCAGGAGGTGGCCCTAAAAGCTATTGCCCATCCGAACAAAAAGCGGGTTACCGGCCCCAAAGAATTAGGGGCTGACGGTCACTGCCAGATAGTCAATACTAATTTCATGAACCGGGTTACCTTCGACTGGCTGGATGAAGTGTTTGAAAAAGAGGCAGTTAAGGCTGCAAGCAGCAGTGTAAAGAGTGAAAACTTGATCAAAAAAAGTATTTAAAAAAAGGAGACGATGAAATGAAAAAGATGAAAGTATTGTTTTTTGGCGCCGGAGTGTTGGGAAGTCTATATGCCGCCAGGCTGCACGAGGCGGGCAACGAAGTGACCCTAATAGCACGGGGTTCCAGGCTGGAGGATTTAAAGGAGCACGGCATCGTGCTGGAGCGCTTTGACAACGGCGAGCGCACTACTACCAAAGTGCCGGTGGTAGATCAGGTGCCCCCGGAGGAGTATTTTGACCTGTGCGTGGTCTTGGTGCAAAAAAACCAGCTGGAATCGGCCCTTTCTGCATTAAAAGTCAACCCGCATATCCCCACCTTTCTGTTCATGAACAACACCGCCCAAGGCCCGCAAGCCATGATCGATGCCGTAGGACGGGAACGGGTCATGATGGGGCATGCCAATGCCGGGGGTGAGCGCATCGGCCATGTGGTTCACTATATGATAAACCAGGAGATGACACTCGGCGAGCTGGATGGCAGTAATAGTGAACGCCTGCAGCGTATTGCCGAAACCTTCAAAGAGGCGGGTTTTGCCGTAGAGATAAGTAAAAACGTGGATGCTTGGAAGCGTTACCATGTGGCCCTGGCCGTACCATTTGCCCTGGCCATGTATATGAATGAATCGTGTAATTATCGCCTATCGGAAAACCGAAAAGACGTAAAGCTATGTATGGCCGGCATCCGGGAAGCTTTTAAGGTGCTGCGCACCCTGGGCTACCCGGTGGAACCTTCCAAACTGCACTATGTCTTTGCCTTTCCGGATTTCTTGTTGGTTCCCCTGTTTCAGCGGGTCTTAAAGAGCAAGGTAGCCGATATCGGCATGGCGCGTCACTTAAAAAACGCCCGGGAGGAGATGGTTCAGTTAACTAAAGAGTTCCTGGTGCTGATGGAAAAAGCCGGTATAGAGACTCCCGTACTGGATGAGCTGCTGCGCTGCTCTGAAATGCAGGTTGCCTCTGAGGCCTGGTCGGGTGCGTAGCAGGAAGTTACCATAACTTTGACGGCCTGCTCGAGCGGGCACTGTGCGAGTTTATCCCCGAAGCTTCGGGGCGTGCATAAGAGCGTAGACAATCTGCGCGTTGTAGAAGCTACACGGTCATGGTGCCTAGATGGGTTATTTCTGCTGGAACTGGGCACCATGCAGACGTGAAGCCAGCTTTGAGAGCAATAATATATGATTTGCGAGCTATGTAGTTGAAGAAAGAGTTGGCTCAGCCGTTAACATAGAAAACCGGACTGCTTACTGGTTGGCCTGCACCTTATGTGTAAAAAACCCTACTTAAGTGTGGTTATTTCATCTGTGTTTTGGGTTATGATTACAACAGTACAGCATTTAACGGCAAGGCATGCTACAAAGTAAGGAGTGATAACGGTTGCCGGAGATAAAACTGGAAAAACTGAATCAAAAGCACCTGGAGGGGGTAGTTGAGGTAACCAGCCAAGCTTTTTACGGGGAAGCCATTACCGCTTGTGTTTATGATTTCTCCAGGGAAAGCGTAAGAAGGGGTTATCGCATAAACTCAGAGATCATGGCCCTGAAGGCCTTGAAAGCGAGCTATCCAGCCCTGGTAGCCCTAAAAGGCGACCGGGTGGTGGGGGCAGCCATGCTAAAACCGGCCAAGGCTGCCCCTTTTTATGTGACCTGGATGATATACCTGCGGAGATTGCCTCAGCTGTTAAACCTCTTTTTAAAGGCCCGGCACCGGCAGGGGATGGAATTGAAGCGTAAAATGGAACCACCCCGCGAAGAACTTTCGCGCCCCTATATCACCCTGGAGGCCCTGGCAGTATCTCCCAGTCATCAGGGGCAAGGTATCGGGGCCAAATTGCTCCGAGAGCTGCCACGAATTTGCCTTGATGAAGGAGCCTCGGGGATTTACCTGTTTACCGGGGAGGAAAAAAACCGTCATATTTACCTCAAAAACGGCTACCGGGACATAAAAGCAGTAGAAGCAAATCCCCTTACCATCTACCACATGTTTATGCCCCGGGAGAAAGGGGATGGTTAACCAGGGATGCATGTTATTGTATGAACTTTTGGTCTTAGTTATGGGGTCTATTAGATTTACCTTGATTAAAAAAATTTTCAGGGAGGGGAAAAATGAAATCAGGTGAAAAAACTTTAAATAAAATATTTGTAGAACCGCTAGGTTTCTTTTTCGCACTTACTTTCGGATTGACATGGGGTATCGCTCTATTAATAATTTTACTACCGGATCAGGTCACTGCTATCTTTGGTGAAATTGGTTATACAAACCCTTTATATATACTGGCTGTATATGGACCAGCTTTTGCTGCTCTTTTCTTAATTTTACGATATTATGGTTTCAGGGGCTTGCGTAGTTATTTGCGCAGGCTCACATTGTTTCGTATGTCTTTTGGCTGGTGGCTGTTTTTAATTATTGGCATTCCTGCCCATTTTTATTTTGGCGCAGTTATCAGAGGTACCTCCTTTGACGCTTTTCCCTATGAACCATGGTATGCTGTTCTTCCTGTATTGCTGCTTATGCTGTTTCTGGGGCCTGTAGAAGAGTTTGGCTGGCGTGGTCTGGCTCTGCCGTTATTGCAGCGGCGTTTGGCTCCACTCTGGTCAGGTCTGATCATTGGTGTAATATGGGGTGTGTGGCATCTGCCGGCTTTCTGTATGGGGGGAACACCGCATTCTGAGTGGGTGTTTGTTTCATTCTTCGTTGGGGTAATTTCCCTTTCAGTTATCATGACAGCCCTGTTCAATTCATCACAGGGTAGTATTCTTATGGCAGCCTTATTCCACTTTCAGATTAATAACCCCATTTGGCCTGATGCCCGGCCATGGGATACCATTTTATTCTCAATTACTGCTGTTATAATAGTACTGATTAACCGAGAAAAAATGCTAACATGTCAAGATAGTGTAACCGGGGTCCTTATGCCTGGTGAAGAAAGATAGAAATACCTATTTGTGCCGCCTCTGTTAAGGTGCCTCCTGCAGAAGCAGGAAAAAATGGTTGGGCAGTTAGAACTGGGATAGAACTGTGACAGAAGGAATCCAATAAGGAGAAAAAAGATGAAGAGAAATGACTCATCAGTGGTTAACCGCTTTGCCATGTTTAGCGATTAGCGGAACCAAGCGAAAGGGGAGGTTAGCTATAGAAAAATGTGTGTGGTGTAACCGGTCGGATGGCTACCTGGAAGAAGTCACCGTGGAAGCTCCCGACCGCTTCGGGCTTAACCGCGGGGGCAAGACGATGACAGCCCACCCGGAACACACTTCCCTGGTGCATAATTACTATTCCTTAGCTGCCAGAGTGGCGAAGCGGTACGTGCTGGTGATGGTTATAGCTGGGGTGCTGGCCTTACTGGGCCTTATTCCTCTGCTCATGATAGATCAACAGGGTGGGGACATAGAAACCTGGGTCAAGGTCATCTATGGACCCTTGCTGCTTCCGGTAGCCCTGCTTCCCGTGCTACTTCCCTTTGCTACCCCGGAGACGGTAAAGTGGATAGGCATTCGCAGTTCCCTCCTCCTGGTGCGCTTGCTGGGGCTGGGTTTGCTGGGCGCCTGGGCCTGGTGGGTGCTTCTTATGAATAGTTCATGAGCTATTATTTTGTAGGGGCAACTCTTTTATTAGACAGTGTTAACGGAGAGGATTGATTATGAGCAGGATGTAGAGGCCCGGGACAAGGGGACAGAACCAGTTCCCTTGTCCCGGGCCTTTTGTTCCCCCCACAAGGGTCCCACAATGCGCCCCAGACTCATGTATGATTCTGCTATGCCCATGGCCTGCCCCTGGTTTCCCGTGGGGAATGGTGATCCCTCCAGAGGAGCGCCTGGCACTCCTAATCATTTTCTTTCCTGGAGATCCGTTCCACGTTTAAAGATATTAAAGATACTCCCGCATCTCTCAGTTGAAGAATCAAGCCGTAGACCGCCGGCATATCCGGCAAATCCCCGGTTAGAAGGGACGTGCCGTCCGATTGATGGTTCATTTCAATCCCGTCGAGATAGTCTTTTAACCAGAAGTCCAGGTGAGCGTTGGTGCGAACGCGGATTTGCCAGAAATACTCTCCTGGAGTTGCCCCGTGGTGCCGGTTCACTTTCATTTTTTTCTCTCCTTAGCACTCAATTAGTACAGGTCATTACATACTTAATACAGATAAGTAAAGATTTTATAGCTCCTGGTAGCGCGAAGGGCTTCACTTCTCCAGTCTTATTAAGCTACCTCGGACAGGAAATCCAGCAATACCTGGTTAAAAACATCAGGTCTGTCCTGGTTGGCGTTGTGGCCGGCGCCGGGCACTTCATGGTAACGGCTTCCGGGAACCGAGGCGTGCCATTCTCTATTTCCCTTAATAAGGGATTTAGGCATTTCATGCTCGCCGTGGGTTATCAACAGCGGCTGCCGGGGGGGAGTATCCACTTTGATATCACACGCATTAAGCTGTCCGGCAAGCATTCGCAGAAACTGTGTTTTACCCATCCGGTTCATCGAGTTTAAGAAAAACTGTTTCGCTTCGGGGGTAGTGGTCTTCTCACCAGCGGCCCGGGTAAAGATTACTTTTGCAGGTAGGAGTTTGCTTACGGCCAGCAATGCCCGGAATACCGCCAGCTCCACCCTGCTCATGGGTTTATCGACGGGCAGCCCCCCGATACTAACCAGTGCCTTGATCCGGTCCGGATAGCTGATAGCCGCATGCTGGTTAATATAGACCCCTAGGGACTGGCCTACTAACACAGCGGTATCGATCCCGGCTTCATCCATGATGCCGACCAGGCATTGGGCCATGTAGGGAACATCGAGACTCTCTTTCAGGGGCGCGGAACGCCCGTGACCCTGCACATCCCAGGTTACCACCCGGTAATTCTTGCGAAGAGCGTCCACCTGCTTGGAGAACATCTCTCCGTTTAAACCTCCCCCGTGGGTAAATACTACTGCGGGGGCATCAGAAGGACCAAAAACCTCGTAATAGATGGGACCTTCTTTGCTCTGGAAAAACATGTTTTAACACTCCTTTATTAATTTTATTTTCTCTTTAATGTCAACCCAGCCAGAAAGCTTTTGAAAAGGGTTGCTTTATAATTAGCATAAAGAAAATGGGAAGATTTGAAACCTGCAGAAAGTATGGTAGTGAGTGTTAGCGTTAAAAACCATACCAAGGTATGGTGAGTAATTGAAACTATTTTCTGTATGAGAATTGTGGTAAAATTATAATGATTTCACATTGCTCTAAAGAGGAAATGAAAATTATGTTTGATTCTGCCACCAGACTTTATCTATTCATAGCCGTAGTTGGTTTTCTTATTTTGATTATTGTTTACAGCCTATATGTTTCATTAAAAATAAAAACGTATGAAGATTATCATGTAGCCGGTAGAAATATACCGGTTATTCCTTTAGTCTTGTCGATGATGGGGACTGCCATTGGCGGTTCTACTTTGTTAGGTTTTACTACCAGCGGATACGCCATGGGCATAGGTAGGGTCTGGGAGATATTGCCTGCTTATATCATAGTAATTTTTATGATCCTTTTTATGCTTAAAGCTATCCGTAATATTGGATTAAGGCATAAGATGATTACCATACCTGATTTCACCTCCCTGCGTTACGGAGAGCAGGCGAGACTTCCTTCCACTATCGCTTTGCTGTTTGCGTATGCTGCTATTACCGGAATGCAGTATACGGC
>PUNW01000262.1 GCA_003552665.1 Spirochaetaceae bacterium
AGCGCGCTCGGGCGGACCTCCACCGGGATATGCGCCCCGGCGCGATCGAGCTCGATGAAGCGTCCGTAGTGTCGCTCGGGGATCGGGAGCTTCAGCTTGACGTACTCGTCGCTCACAAGAACCGCGACGGGGTCGGAGGTGCCGACGGTGTCGCCCTGCTCGACGAAAAGCTCCGCAACCGTACCGGAGACCGGCGCCGTAACCCGGGAGTCCTCGTAGCGCACCGTCGCGAGCTCGTAGCGTCGCCGGGCGGCTTCGAGATTGGCCTCCAACGCCTCGATCTCCTCCTCGGTGGGCCCGTCTTCCAGCATCTTGAGCTCGCGGCGGGCGTTCTCAAGCGCCGTACGCGCGCGCGAGAGGCGATTCTCGGCCTGCTCGTACTCGCTGCGCGAGATCGCCCCCTGCTCGTACAGCCGCTCGGCGCGCTGAAACGCATTTCCGACAACGCGCCGGTCCTCTTCCGCTTGCGACACCGCAGCCCGCGCCGATTCGAGCTCCTCCTCGCGTGCGCCCCGCTGAGCGCGACGCAGCTCCGCCGCTGCGGCGTTCACCGCCGCCTCGGCCTGCCGCATCTCCAGGCGAACGATGCGATCGTCAACCGTCAGCAGCACCTCGTCGCGCTCAACCCGCTCATTCTCGCGCACCTCAATCGCCTGTACCGTTCCGGCAAGCTTCGGCACCACCGCTGTGTGCAGCTGCGCCTCCAACGTTCCGGGGTAGCGCAGTCGCTCGCGCATCGTTCGGCGCTCCACCTCGGCGGTGCGTACAGCCGGCGCCGGCGGCGCCTCCTCCGGGGTCAGCACGCGCAACAGGAGCTGCGCCGCCGGCACCCCGAGGAACACCACCACCGCCACAATCGCGATTACCGTCAGCCGTCGCTGCGCGCTCGTCATCGCCGGCCGTCCTCCCCTTCCGCGGCGTGCGGCGGGGGATGCGTGTAAAGGAAACCCTGTTTCACCGCTGCCTTAACTTCCTCGATCTCGCGGTCCAGCTCGGAGGGTTGCGCGAGCGCGACCTTGAACAGAATCCCGAGCACGGTGATCTTCAGGAAGTACATGCGCAGCGCCGGGTCGCCGGTGGCAAAGATGCCGCCTGAATCGGGCCTTATCTCCAGCAGGCGCTCGAGGCCGGCACAGAGGCGGTCGAGGTTCTTGTTGAAGAGATCGAGCCGATTCGCTTCGTCGGCCATGCCGCGGACGATCGGATAGACGCGCCGCAACAGATCGAACCCGTAGTCAATCAGCGCCTCGAAACGCTGATTGAAGTTCCCGGGTGTTTCCAGGACGCGATTGAGCTCCCCCTGAAACTCGTCCCACCCGTGCTGCACGGTGCAGCGGAAAAGATCCTCTTTGTCGTCAAAATAGGTGTAGACCGTCCCGGGCGCGACGCCGGCGCGGCGCGCAATGTCGGAAACTCGCGCGGCAGCGTATCCGCGCTCGCCGAACTCCTCCAACGAGGCGGTGATCAATCGCGTGCGCTTATCCTTATCCAGCGACCTCGGCATCGACAGCCTCCCTCCTCCAATAATTGAATGAACGCCCATTCAATTATGGATCACGCGTGCAAATTTACCGCGCCCCTCCGGTTCTCGTCAACGGCCTTTGGACGTCGGCGGCCTTCGGACCGTGTGGGTCAACCAAATCGCGACGGGGAAAAACGGCCCGCAAACTGTCGCGAAACTGTGTCATTGTTAACACCTCGAACGCTCCTTGTCCGGCCGGACAACCGAATCAGCACTCGCGACCGGCCGAACGGCCGTAACAAGCTTCGCACAACCGTCTGTGACTCGACCAGCCTGACGCGGTGTCGGAGCGGTGTCCTGGAGGGGTGTTGGGGGGTGCGAGGCGGTGAGGGGCGCTTCAGGTGCGAGGTTTCGGCCCCCTCGCGCACAGCACCCACATGACCGCGAGGGAGAGAGAGGCGGGGTCTTGGCGACCATCCCTTGCTTACCACCCGCACGGCCACGACAGCGACAAGCCCGCCGCGCACCCGCCGCGCATCGTCCGCAAACTACACAACGCTGGGTCAGGTCAGTGGGGCACTCAGCAGTGCACTCAGTAGGGCACGAGATCGAGGTCGGTGCGGGCGAAAGCGGGGTTGGTGGTGAGCAAGGGGTGGGCGGCGACTTTCGCGACGGCATAGCTCAGGCAGTCCTGGAAACGCAGCTGGGAGCGTTCGCGAACTCGACCGGCAGTTGGCGCGCGTTCGGCTGTGTCCGGATCGGTGACGAACTTCTCGAATGCGCGCACGGCTTCGAGCCAGTGGTCACTACCGAACGGGACGACGGTGATCTCCAGCTCATAGAGAAACTCGGTGATGCGGTAGGCGGGGAGCGGTGTGTCCGAGGTGAGTACTGTTCCGAGCTCGACGAGCGCCGGGGCTCCGATCAGGACCGTACGGGCTTCGACCATTCGATTGAGAACCCGCTCGTGAGGCGCTTCGCGGAAGAAGACGCACAGAACGGCGCTACTGTCGATCGTCATGCTCTGTTCCTCGAGATCTGTTTCCCGAACTCCGGTCGTCGGCTCCCGAGGAGCCGGCCGGCACATGCGGCCATATGTACTCCTGCAGAAAGTACGTGACCCGCTCGTGCCGGGGGCGGCTGGCGGCGGTCTTCAGCCGCTGTTTGCGCTCTTTCAGAGCTTTGCGGATCGCTTCGGTCTTGTTTTCGCCGGTCATGGCGGCTACTTCGGAGGCAAGTGTCTCTACCTCATCGTTCTTGATATTGAGACCCATCCTGGTAGGGTACGCCTCCGCTGGTAGTAAGGTCAACTCGAGTTCTCGTAGATGCTGCGAGCGATTGGGACCCGCCGGCCGGTTCCGAAGGCGCGCGGTGAAACCTTGAGGACCGGAGGCGTCTGCCGGCGCTTGTATTCGGCGCGAGCCACCAGACGCAGCGTTCGATCGACCAACTCCCGGGAGAATCCTCGGTCAATGATCTGTGCGCTGGTGAGATTCTCGATGATGTAGCAGTACAACACCGCGTCGAGCTCGTCGTACGGCGGCAGTGAGTCCTGATCGGTCTGATTGGGACGCAGCTCGGCGGACGGGGGCTTGGAGATGATGCTAGGCGGTATTACCTCGCGGTCGCGGTTGAGCGCTTCGGCGAGCTCGTACACTTCGGTCTTGAACAGGTCGCCGATCACGGCGAGCGCGCCGGCCATGTCGCCGTAGAGGGTGCAGTAACCGGTAGCGAGCTCGCTTTTGTTGCCGGTGGTGAGCACGAGTGAGCCGAACTTGTTGGAGTAGGCCATCAACAGGGTTCCGCGCACGCGGGCCTGGATGTTCTCCTCGGTGAGGTCCGGCTCGTAACCGGCAAAGACCGGCTCGAGCTTGTCCGTGAACGCCTGGTAGATGTCCTCGATCGCGAGCTCGGTGTACTCGATTCCGAGGTTCCGGCACAGCTCCTCGGAGTCGGTTATGCTTCCCGCCGATGAGTAGTGCGAGGGAAGCAAAAACGCGTGGACGTTTTCGCGGCCGACAGCCCGTACAGCCAGCACGGCGACAACGGCAGAGTCAATGCCGCCGGACAAGCCAAAGTGAACACGCGTGAACCCGCTTTTCGCGAGATAGTCGCGGATGCCGAGCACCAGTGCTTTCTCGATCTCGGGGTAGCGGTCTTCCGGCCGGGGCGGGTTCCCGCGGCGTACAAGGGGGTGAACGGCCGGGTGGAGCTCGTTCGCGGGCGAGTCTGCGCGTGCGGGGGTAAGGTCGAGCACCAGCACGTGTTCTTCGAAGCCGGGGGCGCGGGCGATGACCTCGCCGTCGGCGGCGACGGCGAATGAGTAACCGTCAAAGATGAGGCTATCGTTGCCGCCGACGGTGTTGCAGTACACGACCGGCAGCCGGTTGAGGTTTGCGATTCTCCGGGCGAGGTCCTCGCGTACGGCACGTTTGCCGGCGAAGAACGGCGAGGCGGAGGGTACAAGCAGGAGCTCGGCGCCGGCGTCCACGAGCTCCTTCACCGGATCGATGGGATAGCGCTCGCCCGGCGTAGGCGGCGTCTCCCACCAGATGTCCTCGCAGATCGCGATGCCGACGCTGACGCCGTGCAGCGTAAACGGCTGCCGAGCAGGCGCGGGCTCGAAGTAACGGGCCTCGTCGAACACATCGTAGGTTGGCAGCAGGGTCTTCGCCTGGGTATGGATTATGCGCCCCTGGTGGAGTACCGCGACGGTGTTCTGCAGCGGCTTTCCGCTGGCTTCACGGTTGGCGTCGACGAATCCGACGGCGACCGCGATGTCATCGGGAAGCTCGCGCTGCAGGCGACGCAAGCTCTTCTGGTTCTCCTCGAGAAAGGTGCGCTGATCGAGCAGGTCCATCGGCGGATAGCCGCAGACTGCGAGCTCGGGAAACACGACGAGCTCGGCGCCGTGGTCGCGGGCCTGGCGGGTGGCGTTGAGTATGCGGGCTCGATTGTCGGCGAAATCTCCGATGGTGGGGTTGCACTGGGCTATTGCGATACGCAATGCTTGCTCCTTACAGGTGGGGGTGCTACTATCGACCTTAGCATGGACAAAAGCATCCTGATAACCGGACGAGCGGCGCCGGTAACCACCGAGCTCGCGATGCGCACCGCGGCCAAAGGGTTCACCCTGGCTACGGCGGCCGACGGGCGGAATGAGTCCGGCAACGGGATCGGCGAGCTCGACGAGCGTATCCGCGCGGTCGAGTGGAAGCCGGCGCTGCCGATCTCGGCGCGCGGGGTGGTTCAGGAGGTTTGCAACGCGTTCGAGCGTATCGACGAGGCGCTTGTGGTCTGCGCACCGCTCGCCCCTGCAGTGCCGTTTCACGAGCTGCCGCCGGCAACCGTGGAGGATGCGGTCGACCGCGCGGTCAAAGGGTTGATCTATATGAGCAAGGAGCTGATCGGCCATTTCTCGCGACGCGGGGGCGGCACCTTGAGCTTCGTGCTGCATCAGCCCGAACGTGAGCTGTCGGCGCCGCTGGACGGCGCGCTGCTGGGCGCTTTTGAGCGTTTGGTGGATGGGTTGTTCGAGCTGTATGCGAATGAACCGATCATGCTGCGCGGCTTTCGGTCGACCGGTTCGGAGCCTGGCGAGTTCGCTGAGCACGTGCTGGCTTACCTGATGGAAGAGAATCCGCGCGGCGGCGGCAAGTGGTTACGTCATTCCGGCCGCCCGGGGCTCTTTACCCTACGTTGACGTTTGAATCTCGCTTGCGATACTCTCGGGGTCTATGAAGATCTGGATGCGACTCCTTGCCGGTAGTGTCATCGGTGTGCTCCTTGGTATGTACCTTCCCGACGCCGGCGGCGATACTCGAGAGTTTTTTCGGCTGGCCTCGGAGGTCACGCTCAGCGTCGGGCGCTACGTGATCTTTCCGCTGGTTCTGTTCAGTCTTGCCGCCGGTACGTATGAGCTGCGCACCGAGCACAAGCTCCTGCGCGTGTATCTGAAGACCATCGGCCTGATCGTGGTAACCGGCGCGGTGTTGGTTGCGCTGGGGGCGATCGCGGTGCTGGTGTTCTCGCCGGCGCGCATCCCGCCGATCTTCCAGGAAGCGCCGGCGTTCCAGCTACCGACGCTGCTTGAGACGCTGTTCCACGTGTTTCCGCGCAACATGTTCGCGATGCTCGCGGATACCGGCAACCAGCTGCTGCCGCTCTACGTGCTGGCGGTCATCCTCGGGCTGCTGTTTGCCGGCGAACAGTTCGGCACCGAGCCGGTGGCGGCGTTCTTCGACTCCGCCGGCCGGATTATGTATCGTCTGAACTCGATAGTCCTCGAGATTATCGGCATCGGCTTTGTGGCGTTCGGAGCACGGCTGATCTTCGACTTGCGTGAGGTGGCCGAGTTCGAGATCTTCGCGCCGCTGATCCTTGTGCTCGTGATCCTGTCGCTCGTGATCGTGCTCGGCGTCTATCCGCTGCTGATATACTTCTTCGGTGGGCGGCGCAACCCGTACATCTGGCTCTATGCGATGCTCGCCCCCGGACTATCGGGTTTCTTTTCGGCAGACGCGTTTCTGAGCCTCGGGGTGATCACCCGCATGGGAAGGGAGAACCTCGGCGTTCCGCGCATGGTGGGCTCAACTGTCTTTCCGCTGTTCGCGATTCTCGGCAAGGCCGGCAGCGGCCTGGTGGCTTCGGCGGTGTTCATCGTAATCCTGCAGTCATACACGGCGCTCGAGATCACGATGGCGCAGGCGCTTTGGGTGATAACGACGACCTTCGGTATGTCGCTTCTGCTCGGGCCGGTTCCGGGAAGTGGAGTGCTCGTGGCGCTCGGGATGCTTTCCAGTGCGCACGGAGGCGGCATGGAAGAGGCGTTCGTGATGGTTCAGCCGATCGCGCCCCTGCTCATCGCGTTAGGCGTCTTCCTCGACGTGATGACCGCCGGGTTTGCGGCTCACCTGGTTGCCAATAGCGAGGAGCTGCGCGCACGGATCGATCCGATGGACTTCGCGTGAGCGAAGGGGCGGGCGCGGCGGTTCGTGCTGCCGCGCGGTGCTGCCGGGGGCCTCGCTGATCCGCTACCGGATTCCGGCAGACAGGCCGTTGGAGCCGTTGTCGGCTGCGCTGTCGGCCCCGCCGAAGCGGTAGGCGATCGAAAGGGTGATGCCGACCATCATCTCGTCCCACCACGCAACGCCGGCTTCGCGATCGGCGTAGAGATTGGCGACCGGGTAGAGCCCGCGCAGCAGCGCGGCCGCCTCTACGCGCGACGATATCTGGTAGCCCGCGCGCATGCGGATCTCGGGCGTGAGGAAGCGTCCGGCGGAGAAGAAGTACTCGAAATGCCCGCCGGTGTCGGAACCCTCGATTGCGATCAGCGGCAACCGAAGCGTCAGCGTTGGCGACAGCGCGA
>PUNW01000258.1 GCA_003552665.1 Spirochaetaceae bacterium
CGAGCGACAGTTGCCCATCGACAATCCGCACCGATATCGGGGGTAGGGCCCAGAGATTGTGTTCCCCATCCAGCAGCGCGAGTTGCAGCTCGTAGTAGCCGGCACTCCAGGAGCCGCTGTACGAAGCAACAAACCGAGTTCCCGAACCATCGATGGTGAACTTGTCGGCGGAGATAGGAACCGCTTCACCGCCAACCGGCGTCATCACCGCCGAGACCTCCGCGTTGGGAGCCCAGTCCTGCGGCCAACTCAGACTGAGTTCCAGCGTTCCTTCCCCGGACAGGGGGACGACTTGTATCGTAACCGACGCAGTCTGCCCGCCTTTAACCGCAACCTCGCTCGTCCCGGAGCCCACAATCACTCCACCCGAGTTCCTCCCGTTTACGGATACAGTCCATGTGCCCGGTCTCAGAGACTCAAAGCTTGCCGGCCTGTCCCCAGGATTCGCAACAATTGATCGTGAGCTGCCCGGCCCCGACAACTCAATGCGGTATGTCGCAATGTTCATTTCGAGTGGCGGCTCAATTGGTTCAATCACGCTGTTCTCGGTCAAGGTGTTCGCGATAGTGACGACGATACCGCCGGTATCGTTCCGATCGGCCGATACCGGGTTTCGACACGCAAAACCGAGTACCGTAAGAGATAGCGTAATACAGATGATTGTAACTGCGCGTTTCACCATCCACCCCCTCATCCGACCCGCTCAAAGCGGTAGCTGCGTGCCTGCATCTCGAAAAGCTCCGCATAGGTGCCCTCGACGCTCATGAGGTCGGCGTGCGAGCCCTGCTCGACAATCACGCCGTCCTGCATCACGTAGATTTGGTCGGCCATGCGGACGGTGGACATGCGATGACTGATCAGCAGGGCGCTACGGCCGTTCAGAATATCGCGAAAGGCGGCGAACAGCTCGTACTCCGCCATAGGGTCCATCGCGCTGGTGGGCTCATCGAGCACGACCATCTCGGTGTCGCGGAAAAACGCCCGCGCCAGAGCGGTCTTCTGCCACTGGCCGATGCTCAGCTCGTGCCCGTTCTGAAACAGGCGACCTAGTATCGTGTCGTAGCCCTGAGGCAACGAAGCAATGGCTTCGTGAACGCCCGCCTGGCGTGCGGCACGCTCCAGTTCCCGTGGATCGGGTCGTCGCCCCACATCGCCGAACCAGATATTGTCGCGGGCGGGAAGCTGATAGCGTGCGAAGTCTTGAAAGATCACCCCGATCCTTCGGCGAAGTTGCTGCGGATCAACGGTGCGAATGTCTACACCGTCCATAAGAATGCGTCCCCGGTCTAATTCATAGAGCCTGCAGAGCAACTTCACCAAGGTGGTCTTGCCTGCCCCGTTCAGCCCCACAAGAGCGGTGACCCCCCCGGCCGGAATAGACAGATCGACCCCTTTCAGGACCGTACGCTCGGTTCCTGGATAACTGAACCAGACATTCTCGAACCGTAACGAGGGCGCGGTGGAACCGCGCGAAGGAGGAGGCACGGAAGCGGAAAGATCGTGATCAAACTCAACCGGCACCGCGGGTAGGCCGGCGGGTTCCACGGCGGTTCTCGTCGGGATATCCAGGAACTCGTAGAGATTGGTCAGAAAAAGGTTGTTCTCGTACAAGTTCGAGACGCCGTCGAGAACGGACTGCAGGAACCCCTGGCCGCGCTGAAACGCATGGTAGAACATCACAAACTCGCCGACGGAAACACGCCCGGCAACCGCGTCGCGTGCGACCCAGAAGTAAGCGCTAAAGACCAAAACGGTAGAGATAACGTGCGCCAGAGAATAGAACACGGCTGCAGCGGAATCAATCGAAAGGCGAATGCGACGCAGCTCGCTGCGCAAAGACTGAAAGCGCTCGATGAACAGTCGGCCAACTTCGAACATGCGAACTTCCTTTGCATGTTCTTTACCGACCAGCAAATAGTTGTAATACGAGGCGCTGCGCTCCCGTTCAGTGAGTGCTCGTTCGCGTATGTACTGGCGGCGCGAGTAGACCAGTCGCGCCAGCATACCGGGAACGGTAGCGGCAACCAGAATCAGCAGCACCGGCCAGGAGAACGCAAGCAGCAGCCACGCAACACCGACGAGCGAGATCGCGTTCTGCGCCATGCCGGTCAGTGCGTTGACGATTATCGCGGGGCGAAACGAGGCCTCCTCCTGGGCCCGATGCAGCGAGTCCTGGTAGGCGGCGTTCTCGTAGAACTCGAGATCAACCGCAACCGCCTTGTGATGGATCACGCTGTGCATATGGTCGGTAACCCTGCGACCCTGTTCTCGGCTGACGACACGCCCGGCGGTTCGCGTAAGCCCCGACAGAAGCATCACTGCCCCAGCGGCAAGGAGCACCGTAAAAACGTCGTACCGTACTGCCCCGACGGCCGGCGGCCCTGCAACGGCGGCCACGACCGCATCTACCAACAGCCGCAGCAGATAGATTGAAGCGACAGGCAGTAAACCCTGTACCACCAACAGTGAAGTGTTGGCAATGGTCCAGCCGCGCGACGCAGTCCAGACGAAACGTAGCGCGCGCCTGACGTTGAAGGTAGTGCGCAGAACGTTTCGCGATGCTTCGAGTATCGACACCAGGTTGGCCCTCAACCCTCGCGCTCCGCGAGAACGAATGAACCGCTGGAAACGCCTACTGTTCGGTTTACCTCGCTTACCACCTCCGCAAGACGGTCGTAGCGCCGCGGCCGAAACAGGCGGAAGACCGGAACCCGAGCGGCAAGCGCCGCGGTTTCGCGGAAATGGCGAGTGCGTCCGAGTATGTCCACCAGCTGCCCGTTGAAGCCGGCGCCGTACCAATGCGGTAGAAGCGCCTGCAACGCCTGGTGACCGGAGAGCGGCACGGCATCGACCTCGGGGCCGTCTTCCAAAACGAACACGGCCGCCAGCGGAAGCGCGCGCAGCGCAAACCGCTCAACCGGGCGACCAAGTTTGCGAACGAAGCGAGCAAGCTGCCTGAGCGTTTTAGCGTTATCCGGCAGCAACGCCGCGGCCGATTCAAAGGTAAGCTTTCCGTGGGGGAAGCTCGGCTGCACGGTAACACTGTCACGGTGCAGCTCTGCCAGCATGAGGTCATCGCTTACAAGCTCGTAGCCGCTCTCGTACATGGCCGCAACCATTGTAGACTTCCCTTCGCCGCAGCGTGCAACAAAGGCTACCGCTGCCCCGTCGGCAGCCGGGCACGCGACCACGCCTGCGTGAAACACCGCGCCGCCGCGCTGAGCCAGTAGCACCCCGAGCGCTGGGCCGCTTAACACCATGCGTACCAGCCCCTCGTCCGTACCAGGCAAGGGTGAGGCAGTCACCTGAGTTCCGTCCTCTACCATAAAGACGCCGATGTCACTCCAGTACAGCAGCGTGCCGCAGGCGCAGCCCCCGAACCCTCGTACATGATCGACTGCCGGATGCTTGGGAACTTCAAGCTCGCCCAGCCGAAAATGTATGTCCGGCGGGCCGGTTGAGGGGAGGAACTCCGGCATTTGCAGTTCGGAGTGAATCGTAAGCCCAAAGGCTTGGTAGCAATGTGGGTGAATGCTCATTCAGTGATCATCGCTTTCGACCGTGAGTAAGCCAACCTTCGGAAACAGGCCCACAGTTCGATCCTCAGCCGGTATCGAGGTTTAGTTAACTACAAGGTCTACAACGCTGAGCAGACGAGTGACTCGCCGTCGGTTCTCTACGACGGCCCCCACTCAAAGGTATGGCCAAAGAAACGAATACTGTCCACATTGCCTTCGCCCCAGTGTCCCTGGGTAAGATCGGTAATCTCCCCTAGGGCAATGAGCCGGGGAGACTCATATACTTTTTTCATTCGGCACCTCCAAGAATGTGTTCTGTGGAACCGTTAGCGGTTCCCTTGCTGACTCCGGAAACTGTGGGCCATTTCGGAAGTCTGGTTTCGTGATTCTTCTATAGCATTCTGTGAACGTTCGGGGTCGAGCCAGCGCGTGAGCGTGGCAATCTTCCACACATGCGAAATGAGGCTCGGGTCGGATGTGTTCAGGTAATCACGCACCAAAGCGGCGGCGCGTTCGGACTCGACGTACCGCCCGGCGTACGCAGCCACACGTTCGGGTATGGTTGAAAGAAACTCTCTCTCGTAGCGCTGTAAGCCGTAATCGGAGACGCCGGAGAGATCGCCTTTGCCCCCGCGGAGCCTAATGGCCTCCGGCAGGATGCCTTTCAACGCTTCGCGGAAGACGTAGCGACTCATGCCGTTTCGAAGCTTAAGCCCCGAGGGAATCGCGAGGCAGAACTCCGCCAGGCGAAGATCGGTGAACGGATGCCGTAGCTCGACGCCCCAGTACGCTGCCATGCGTTCAAAGACCTCGAACCCGTGCGTCAGGGCTCCGGAGGTGAGAAACCTGTAATGGCTTCGCCGCGGATGAGAAGGAAAGGAAGGGGCCTGATAGGTTAAGAAAACCTCACGCAGGCGCTCATCGATGCGATGCGTGAGCGCCAGCTCCTGCCGCAGGACGCTGTCGCGGCGGTACACTTGCTCAAACATCTTGGACCGCGCCCGTCGCGGGACTGCGTCTGCAAGCATTCGGCGCCGCGAGAAACGGAACTCGCGGTGCAACCCATTCATTGCTCGCAGCAACGCAATCCAACGGCCGCGCTCAGCCAGGTATGCCAGATAGGGATACCCGTAGGTGAGTACCATCCCGCGCCTTGACGCATAGATCTGTTCGTTATCGAACATGCGCACCACTGCGTCGGCCTCGGCACCAAACTCGCTCCAGCGTTGGGCTTGCACCAGCTGCACCAGTTGGTCCGACCCGTGCGATATCGTGCTATCTCCGTCTTCGCCGTCAAGCAATACGCGCACTCCGTCTGCAGCAGCCGCGCGGTAGATGTGCCAGTGGATGAAGTAGTTGGCCCCGTAGAACGGACCGTCGTGCAACCAAAGCACCGTGTCGAGGTCCAGAAGTGGACGAGCTTCGTCCGGATGCACCGCCCGCGCGTCTAAGCCGCCCCCGGCCGTCACCGCCTCGATCCAGCTGCGCTCGTCGGCAGAGGAAACGTTGTCGAACAGCGCCGAGTAGGTGCGTAGCCGCACGTTCCCGGCCGTTCCGGCAGCGCCGCTGCTGAAAAGGCTGCGTGCGGCACACACCACTGCGGACGAATCAATGCCGCCGCTCAGCGTTGAGCCCACGCCGTAGGGCGTGCGCAGCCGCGCCCGAACCGCCTGAAAGAACACCTCGCGGAGGCGGTCGATGTATTGCCGCTCGGAAGAGAACTCTAATTCAAAGTGTGGATCCAGCTGCCAGTAGCGACTCTTCCGGTGCGGGAGTCCTGACAGACCCGCTACAAGACGGTGTGCCGGCTCGAGCCGCCGGATGGCGGTGTAGAGCGTTGAGCACCGGTCGACGATCAGCAGATTAGGGTGGAAGTGGGTACAGATGAACTCTTCGTCTATGTCGCGGGGAATGTCCGGCAGAGCGAGCATCGCCTTGGGTTCCGAGCCAAAAGCGAAAAGACTCTCCGAAGCGTGATAACAGAACGGTTTGCTGCCGAAGTGATCGCGGCCACAGAAGAGCACACGGCGGCGGGAGTCCCACAGAGCGAAGGCAAAGTCACCCAACAATCGCTCAACGCACGACTCGCCCCATCGCAGGTACGCGCGCGCGATGATTTCGGCCTCGCAGGCCCGTGGGGACACAGGTTCTGTCCCGCGGAGGGCGGCCATAAGTTCTTCGCGATTATCAAGACGCGCATCGGCAGTAACGAGGCAGCCGGAAAAGCTCAGCGGCAATGAGACAGCAGCATCTTCCGCCAGAGTGTGCAGGGCACCATGCGCGAGTGCAACCGCACCATCGGCTGCCGCGCCGATTCCGTCGCGGCAGCGATGCGGCATTGCCGCCACCATCGCCTGAGCGTCGGCGGGAGCTGCCCGCCTACCGTCACGGTATAGAACTCCGGCGATGCCACTCATTGCACCAGCCTCTCGGCCTGTTCAAAGGCGCGATAGTTCTGTAGATCGGGCAGATAACCCAAGACAACCTCCCCGTTGAACTCCAGCCAGGCGTGCGCGTGCAGCTCCGCCTGCGGGCTGCGGGCAACCCCTACGCGCAGCTCCGGTGGGTGACCATGCCGGGTGCAGACGATATAGCCCGCAAGTGCCTGCGGCAGGCATGAGTACCGGCCCGGAAGGTTGCGGGCACAACGCTCCATCAAGCCGCAGATGCTACGCAGTTCGGCTGCGGCATCGGGTTCACTCGCTTGTGCGCCTATGCCGGCGGCGCGCGTGCCGTCCCCAACCCGCCGGCCGCTCCCCGCCCAGCGTTTCACCTGCTCGAGAACGCGCTGAAACGGCTGTTGCCTCAAGCGGCGGCGCACCCGCATCAGCCAGTAGCAGCACTGATACACTACGAGCCGCTCGGACGGCCGGAGATCGAGCAAAGCGTTAATCTTGCCGACCATCGGGACCATCGGGTTGACCGCCGTCTCCTACCGCGAGCTCAGCAAGCCCGCTCTTTCTCAGCTCCTCGAGGAGCGCTACCACGTCGCGCTCAACAACCTCGGGCGCTACCTCGAACTGCTCGCAAACGGCATCGCACAAGCGCTGAAGCGACACCGGCTGTTTCATCAGGTCCCAAATCACTGCACCCACGGGGTTGAGTCCGAAGTACAACCCGCGCGAAACGTGCATCAGCACCGCCTCGCCGTCGAGCTCGGTCGAGATTACTTCGTCGCACGCTTTCACTTCAGTTTGTAACGTCATAAGTTCTCCGTTGAGATTCGTTTCGAAAACGCACCGCACGCCAATCTGCGACAGCGTCGGTGGTCCAAAAGATGAGGTCCCCTGGTGAAAGGCCG
>PUNW01000134.1 GCA_003552665.1 Spirochaetaceae bacterium
GCTTCGCGTTCATCCATCCGCTCTTCCGGGGCCGCGGCATCCTGTTCCTCGCTCACCCAGTCCGGAAGCTCGGCGCGTTCGTCGCGTTCGGCAGCGAGCTCATCTAGATCGTACTCCTGTCTCTCGGGCCGGCGTCGATCCGCCGCGGTACGGTCTCCGCCGAGAAGGTCGACATCGTCCGGCGGCGGCAACGGTTCCCGGCGCGGCTCCTCGGCCGGCTCGGGTTCCGGCTCCGCCTCAGGCTCGGGAGTTGGTTCCGGTTCGGGTGCCGGCTCGGGTTCGGCTGCGGGCGGTTCCGGCTCAGGTTCCGGCTCAGGTTCCGGCTCAGGTTCCGGCTCAGGCGTCGGTTCAGCCTGAGTCAGCTCCTCCGGTGCAGGCTCGGGTTCCGGCTCTGCGGGCGCCTCCTCTTCCAGCTCAAAGTCATCGAGCGAGACGTAGATAGGCGGCTCGTACTCCGGAGAGGGCTCGATGCTCCAGCCGACCAGGAACAACAGCCCCAGAATCAGGATGTGAATCCCGACTGCTATTGCACTGCTTATCGCGAGACGCTCGCGATCGGAATGCATCATGATCCCGGTGCCCCCGTGTCTTCGCGCGTTCTGAGATTGACGCCGCGGAAGCCGTTCCTCCGCAGCACGTCCAGCACCCGCACCATCGTTTCATAAGCTACGGTGCGATCGCCTTCGATAATGACCGACCTGCCGACCTCTCCGTCTCCCTCTTGCGCAGCCACGTTGAGTCGTGCGGCCGCCTCGCGGAACTCTTCAAACGTGTACCGGTCGCGGTTGATGTACAGCTCGTCCTCGCCGACGACCGTTACGACCACGCGCGTCATCACCACCGGATCGGCGGTATCCGCGCCGGGCAGATCGATACTGATTCCCGGGGTCAAGATGAAGGTGCTCGACACCATGAAAAACACCACCAGCTGAAAGACCACGTCGATCATCGGAATGAGGTCGACATTGGCTTTTGGCGAGAGGCGTCGCTTAAACTGCATCGTAGCCGTTTCCCTTTAGCAGCAGCACCATCTCGCTCACCCGGTTCTCGAGGTGGATGATCGAATGGTTAACTTTGCTGACGAGGTAGTTATAGAATATGATCGCGGGAATCGAGACGATGATGCCGGCGGCGGTGGTGAGCAGCGCCTCCGATATACCCCGTGCCAGAATCGCAGGATCACCGGCCGCGCCGAACTCGCCCAGCACTCCGAAGGCCTGAATGTTGCCGGTCACGGTTCCAAGCAACCCCAAAAGCGGTGAGATATGCGCAATTGTCCCGAGCGAGGTCAGGAACCGCTCCATGCGCGGGATCTCCATATTGGCCGCGTCGCTGATCGAGGCTTTGATCACTTCCTGCGAGTAGTGTCGATGCTCGATACCCACCTTCATCAGGTTCGCCACCGGACTCGGATTGCTTTCGCAGATCGCAAGCGCTTCGTCGAAGTGATGCTTCTCGAGTGTCTGTTTCAACCGATTGATGATCTGACCTTCGTCTCCGCGAATCTTGCGGAAGTACAACATGCGCTCGATGATAATCGCGGCGGCGATAACCGAAAGAATAACTATGATGACGAGAATGACTCCGCCACGGGCGAACAACTCTACCATTAACTGCTCCTTGTCTTCTCTACAGTGAAATCTGCGTACTGAAAATGACCCGGAATCCGGGTTCAATGAACGGCCGTTCATCCTCGATCGACGATCCCAGGCTCGGGCGGCCGTCGTCGAGTAACGGTTCGAGTATATCCTCGAACGACAACCGGAACTCTATCCCTTCGGTGGCCTCGGCGCGGCCGAACAGCGTCAGCCTGGGGAGGACCGGCTCATCGTAGATCCGAAAGAGATTCTCCGCCCCTGCCGAAAGCGTACCGGCCTGATTCTGCAGCTCGAGCTGGGCGCTGAGACTGTGGCTCGGGTCAAGCACCGAGGTGTCGAGCATCTGCCCTTCCCAGCCGAGCCTGAACCGCAGGGTCTCGGCCAGCCTGGTGGTGAGGCCGACCGAAGGCGTCAGCAGCGTGCGCTCACGCTGTTCGAACTCGAAACGGTCTCCGACGAAATCGCCGAGGATCAGTCGGTTCTCGATGCGCGCATAGCGCACCGCCGCCTCGAGCGTGTTGTCCGGACCGTCGAGCTCGTACACACCTCCGAGCTCACCGTACCACTCGGCTTCATTCCGCGGAGCGTTACCGCCGATGTCCCGGAGCCCGAGCATCGGGACCTCCTCCCACAGGTCGAAGAAGCGCTTGCGATGAATCTGCTGGCCACCTTCAGCGCGCAGCGTGAGCTGCGGAAACGGATTGCCCTGCAGCCGCAGATGAAACGGAACATGAATCTGCTCCTCCACCTCCCACACGGCGCCGACGCCGGCTCCGATCGAAAGCGGCGGCTCGAAGAAGTACTCGAGCTCTCCGTAAATGTCGGCGTTCTGAGCGGTCGGGATGCTGTCACCGTCCTTCTCGTCGAGGAAGCGGATGTCATACCCGCCGCGAAGCGCCGCATCCAGCGACGGGAAGCTGAACTCGGCCGACAGCCGCGGCTCCACCGCCGTCTCCCGCGCCCGCGGCGGCTGTTCGGCGTCGGTAAGTACTCGCCCAACCGTCGATGCGTTCAACCGTGCGGTAAGGCTCAGCGCATCGGTCGGCGCCAAGGTAAGCTGCGTGCCGCCCGAAAGATAACGGTGTTCAGCGGAGTAGAACTTTTCGCCGTCCTCCTCACCCTGAACGCGGGCCTGCTCCTGCAGCCCCTCCTCGCGCGAGAAGAAACGCCCGTCGAGCTCAAGCCCCACCGGCCCGAGATCACCGGCGATCCAGCCGTCGATGAGGTTGTCGCGACGGAAATAGCCGGTTCCCGACTCCTTCCCCGAGTAGCCGTCAATCCCATCATGGGCGAACTCGAACCGGAAGCGCGGATCGGCACCAAGCTTGTAGAGGCTCAGCGCACCAAGAATATGGTTCATGTTTCCGGTTCCCAACCTCCCGGTCGTGTAGATCGACGACTCTTCAGGGTCTGGGTCACGAGGGTCGGTTACATCCGGATCCAGCCCCGGCTGCGGGAGAATCGTTGCGGCAAGCTCCGCATCTTCGGTCCCCGGGAGCGGCACCTGTACCTGCGGCAACGGCAGCGGCGGTGAGCCCGGAAGCTCCGCATCCACCACCTCCACCCGCAGGTCCTCGACCTCCAACATCAGAGTCGGCACCAGAATCTCGGTGTCTTCCGGCGACTCCGGGCCGGCCTGAGGCTCCTCAGCGCGGGAGACCGGCGCGAACGCTGCAGTCAGCATCATTACCAGAGCAGCAAAACGTAACAGCTTCACAGATCAACTCTCTCCTAACAACCGGCGCGCTTCGGCCGTCCATTCCGAATTCGGGAACTCGCTTTCGAGCTCCTGCAGTATCGCGTCGGCTTCGGGTCTGCGACCGGCACGATGATTCATCTCGGCCGAACGATACAGCGAGCGCGCCACATGGTCGTCGTCGGCCGGATTGATGGAAGCGGCCTCCAGAAACCCTTCAGCGGCACGCGCGTACTCACCCTGCTTGCCGGCGTGCTCGGCCAGCATGAACGCCGCTCGTGCGGCGTTTGCCGGATCGTCGTCGGCGTACTCCTTCGTCTCGCGCAAGAGAGGCATTACGATTGCCAATTCACGCGCACCCGCCGCAGTTTCGTAGAACACCAGCTGCGCGAGCTCGATAATCGCAGCCCGGCCGGCGGAGGTTCGGGCGCGGTCGTTGTTTTCAATCTGGACCCATAGACCGGCTTCACGCTGCGATAAGCCGCCGATCAGCAACACCAACTGATCCGCAATGCTGCGCGCGCCGATCTCCTCGGCACGCTCAGGATAACCGCCGATGAGCTGAGTGTAGAGGTTGAGCGCATTGCGATACTCGCGCCGGTCGCGGTAAATCTCAGCCGAGCGCTCCATCGCCTGCGCCCGAAACTCGCTGTCGCGGTACTGATCGAGCAGACGTTCCCACAGCAACAGCGCACCTGAGCTCTCACCAAGGCGGTAGGACGCATCGCCGCCCCAGTACAGTGCCGCGTCCACGAGCCTCCCGTCCGGGAAGCTGTTGCGATACTCGCTGAATGCGCTGCGCGCCCTGTCGTAGCTGCCGTCGGCGAGCAACAGCTCACCGCGCGCGTACAGCGCCTGCTCAGCAAGCGGGCTATTCGGGAAACGCTCGTAGACCTCTCGATAGGCGTCTACCGCGTCGTCGAGGCGCTCCTGTGCCGCCAGTTGGGCAGCGTACTCGAAGCGCGCGTCATCAGCATAGTCGGATCGGGGATGATCGAGGTACAGATTGCGGAACTGCACCGCCGCTTCCTCATGCCGCCCACGCGCCGCCAACGTTTGCCCGTAGATGAAGGCCGCTTCAATGCGCAGCTGCCGAGGCGCATCGAGCGCCTCCACGCGCCGCAGGCGTTCCTCAGCCCCTTCGTATTCGCCGTCCTGAAACGCACTCCACCCGCCGAGATAGGCGGCGCGCGCGGCGAACTCGTGTCCCTCATCGTGCTCGACCAACCGATCGAACAGCTCGATCGCATCATCGTAGCGCCCGAGTTGGTACGAGGCCCACCCCCGATAATACAGCACGTACGGAAAAATCTCACGCACCTCGTCGTATTCCATCGCCTCGTCCGGCAACCCGCCGAACGCCTCGACCGCCTCGGCGTATTTGCGCCGCGAGACGAGTGCAATCCCTTCAAGATATCCGAACTCTATTGCTCCGAGACGATCGTCCTCCAACAGCTCGGAATGCTGTTCGGCGAACGCGCGTGACGCATCGACGAGTTCCTCGGTACGCCCGGTACGGAACAGCAGCTTGTGAAACTCCAGCCGCGCGGTCAGGTCCCGGGGACGAACCGCGAGGTAATCGCGAATACTCGAAAGCGCTTCCTCGAGATCGTTGCGCTCACGCTGTACCGAGGCACGCAGCCGCAGCATTTCCGGAGCAAGATCACCGGCACGGGCACCGGCGAAGATCCGCGCAATCGTCGTCTCGGCTGCGCCGAGCTCGCCCTTGCGGTACTGCGCAAACGCCAGCTGATACGCCGCCTTACCGAAGTGCTCCGACTCGGGGTAGTCCTGCACGACGGTCTGGAAACGCTCGGCAGCGGCCGGCCAGTCTTCCTGTGCCAGGCGCACCGCGCCGAGGCGCAACAAGACGCGCTCGCGCTCGTCCGGGGATTCCTCCTCGGCGAGGTATAGCTCCAGGATCTCGGCCGCGCGAGCATGTTCTCCTCGCCGCTCGCGCAGATGAGACAAATATAGAGGCACCAGCCCGCTGACAGGCTGCGCGTGCCGCGCGTCCCACACCCGTCGAAGATACAGGTCGGCGATCTCGTACTCGCCGCGCTCGTATGCGTCAATGCCCACCTGCAGCCAGAAGTCCGAAAGCAGGTCCGACCTGCCGGCCAACCGGCGCTCGGCCTCGAGAAGCACGCTGTCGACCTCGTCGCGATCGCCGCTGCGCTGCGCCTCGTTGAACTTGCGCTGCAGCGCCACCCGCGCCACCTCGGGCTCGCCCTCGACGAGCTCGGCGTAGAGCTCGCGAGCCTCCTCGCGTTCCTGAGAAGCCCACAGCGCCTCGGCGCGATACAGCATCACTTTGTGGCGCCACGGCATCGACAGCTCATCGAGATCAAGCCTGCCGGTGAACTCCAGAGCCATATCAAGCTCTTGATCCTGGATATAGAGCGAGCTCAACAGCGCCGCCGCGTACGACTCCGACGCGGGATCATCGATGCCTTCGAACATCAGCTCCAGCGTCGTACGTGCCCGGCGCGGTTCCTCCACGCCGATCTCGGCTAAGGCCCGATACAGCAGGGCCTGGTGACGCAGCGCCGAGTCCGGCCGTTGGTCGAGAAAGGTGTTCAGATCGTTGATTGCGCCGGAATAGTCTTCGAACTGATATCGGCTCAGTCCCTTCCAGAACGGAATCTCACCAAGGTATTGGGTTGAGCGAAATCGAGACTCCACCCGGCGAAAGACCCGCAACGCGTCCTGGTGACGACCGAGACGGTACAGGACCACGCCGCGCCGGAACTGCGCATCCGGAATCGTGGGCGAGCTCGGATACTGTCTGATCAGCGCGTCGTAGCGATTGAGCGCAAGCTCCCATTCCTGGGCCCGAAACCGCGCTTCAGCCTCCTGAAAAATACTGCGGTCAGCCGCTTGCGCAGGCCACACACCTACCCCAACGAGGAGTGTGACAATGAGCAGGATGTTTTTCATACGCTATGAGAATACCTCAGCGCTGATGGTTATTCAATTATGGTGGTTATTGTCCTGTGGCGGCATTTTTCTGTCGTCTTCATTCTTCCGAGGCGCTTATAATCGGCGGCTCGAAGCTTTCATCAGCTTCTACCCGGACGAGATGGATGTAGTCACCCTCATAACGGCGTCTGAGCGACTCGATGCTCGACTCCACATTGCGCTCCATCACCGCGATCTCAAAACTCCCGTCGGCGGTGAAATATGGAAACAACACAACTACGTGGACGTGCTGTCGCAGAACCGGCTCGCGGCCGAACTCGCGGTTCACCGAGCCAATATAGAACCGCCCCGGTTCCTGTACCGCAAGCAGGTAGAGGATCCGCTCCAGCTCAGCGACCGGAAAGCCGACGTTGCTGACGTACTGCGAAAAGCGCACCGAACGGACATCGGCGTCGGTGTGTCGCCATTCTCGCAACGGATGGCGCAGGCGCTTCATCTCGATCGCAAGGTTACGTGACCAATCAAGCCCGAAATACGGATCGCGGTCATCTTCACGCGCGAGGCTGAAACGATGGCCGCGATGATCCAGATGCTTCGTCTTCA
>PUNW01000078.1 GCA_003552665.1 Spirochaetaceae bacterium
CAGACGCCACGCCGGGTGGCTTTTCCGCATGCTCCGAAGGTCATAGTAGTCAAGCACCGCGATACTCCTGCGCACCGTCGCCCCGCAAGTCTACGGATAAAACCGCCGGCCGTCGAGGGGGAGTCGCAGCTCACCGCTTGCCGTCGCAGGTCGGTTGTTTTTAGCTCAGATGGGCGTGCGCTCCGGGGTTTGCGCAGACGAGGGGTCGCATCGACTGTTTCTGAATTGTGTGTCCGGCTTAAGGGGTGTACAATGTTGCATTGACTTTCAACTATGCCTCTGCAGCAACACAGGGGGTATGGGCATGTCCGACATTGTTTCCATGATCATGCGCGACATTGAGGAAGACGTTACACTCCAGGTCTCCGGTCTGGGCGTGGAGTTGCAGAGCAAAGGCCTGTTCGGACGCCGGAAGTGCATTCGCGTCACCGGAACGGTGAAAAGCGATCTCGAGCGCGAAAAGATAGGCCGCATCGCTTCGCATCACGCGGGCAATGCGTACGAGGTAGTGAACGAGACAAGCCTGAGGCAGGAGCCGCAGCCGGTTTAATGCGCCGTCGCAGGGCGAACTCTCAAGAGGTCTCAAGACACTCAAGACGATAGAGGTCCCCCTGTTTCCGGGCGTCCGAACTTCCGGCATGCCGCCCCATCTACCCGGGCTCCATATAGACGTTCCTGATGGTCTTTCCGTCCACTGTGCGGTAGATATCAAAGTCGCGATCAATAGAGATGATGTCGGCTACCTTCAGGCGCTCGGCTGTAACCACAAGACTCGCATCGGCAACCTCCATTGGTCTGTCCTGATACTTCGCCTTCAGTTCAATGATCCGGTGCAGCGACTGAGCGTCGATGTCATACAGCGTCACCCCGACACCGGCAATCCACCGCACGAAGTCCATTTGAGTACGGAGATCGAAGTCCAGTATGTGCGAGACTTCGGTAACCACAGGCCATGTGGACACCAGTTGAGCCTGTGTCTCGCGGATGAACTCGCGAACAGCTGTACGATGCGCGTAAGTACGGTCGAATAACGCAATGAGGGGGCCGACGTCAACTAGTATGCGTCTCACGGAGTATGCGTCTCACGGAGCTTGGCCTTTACCCGTCTCTTGTAAGTGGCCGAACGGTCGATAGAACCGGACGAATCGCGACCGAACAGCGATTCTCCGAGCTCGTACGAGGTCCGCAGGTCTCACCGTGACTGTACGTGACCATCGAAGACGGCGTAGTGCGAACCGAAGCACTTACCGCGGCACTCGCCGAGATGCAACCGGTGTATGTCGCAATGCGCAACGGGCCACCGAGCTCCGCGGGCGACCTCGATCATCCAATTCTTCTGCACTCTGCCACCCAGCCGCTGCAGGGCTGGATATCGCACGGTCGCGCTCCAAGCCCAGAAGGAACTCCTTGCTCCAAAGCCCTCCCGCGTACCCGGCAAGGCTTCCGTCACAACCGATCACACGGCGGCACGGGATAAAAATGGCAATACGGTTAGTCCCGTTTGCCCGGGCCACTGCCCGCAGCGCATTGGGCCTTCCTATGGTCGCCGCCAGGTCCGCGTGTTTCTAGTTTCTCCGTAAGGGATGGTCCGAAGCAGCTGCCAGACCGCGCGCTGTTGCGTGCCAAGCTCGAGTGGGTCACCTCGACCATCGAGAATCTGTCCGCCGGATGCCTGTCTTGGACAGAAGAATGGGTGCGCGCGATTGCCGCCCGTGTCGATTCTCCCCCTGCGCCCGACATTACACAACGCGTAGAGATCCTGCAGCTCGAGATAGCTTTTCATACTGTTCTACTATACTATTCAATGCGGAGGTGAAACGATGCACACGCATACCGAACTCGAAGAAAGGGTATCAATCATCACCGGCGCCCGAGGGGGGATCGGCAGGGGTATCGCCCGGGCGCTCGCCGGCGCGGGAAGCGACGTCGTTCTGCAGGTCGAACGTGCGAGAGATTGCCCACGCGCGTCGCGGACACGAGCGAAGCGCGAGAACTGATCGACGAGATAGAGGCCATGGGCAGGCGCGTGCTGCCGGTGATCTGCGATGTCAGGAATGCGGAACAGGTCGACGCGATGGTGGAGGAGACGGTGTCGTCGTTCGGCCGTCTGGACGTGCTGGTCAACAATGCCGGAGATGTGTCGATCTGCACGGTTGAAGAGATGTCGGTCGAGGAGTGGGACCGTATCGTGGAAACGAATCTCAAGGGCATGTTCTTATGTTGTCGCGCCGCGATTTCTCACCTTCGAAAGAGTGCAGGCCGCATCATCAACAGCGGCTCGATTGCGAGTTTCGGCGGATCCGCCGGCATAGCCCACTACTGCGCCTCGAAACACGCCGTGATAGGACTCACCCGAACGCTCGCCCGGGAGCTTGCTCCGGACGAGGTGACCGTGAACCCGCTGTGCCCGGGTATCGTGAATACGCCGATGTGGTCGGAAGTGCTCACTCCGAACCCGGACGACTACGAGGCGGTGATCAAGCGCACAACTCCCCTGGGCCGCGATCAGACGCCCGAAGATATGGGCCGGGCGGCTGTGTTTCTGGCGACCAACCGCAACATTACCGGGCAGGCGATCACGGTCGACGGGGGTTACACCTGCAAGGTCTGATGACGACTGGATCATATCTTCACCATTCAAAACGTAATTCGGTGCAATCCATTTGATCTTGTCGGTTTGATCTTGTCATCGAGTGATTTCTCCGAGTCTTGAATGATACTTCGCCGATCCGCGAGCGCGAAGTATAGCCGGCCCTGCTTATGCGCTCACTCGACGGGAGCGACCTCATCTGTTCTATGCCCGTGCCGCACTGTATCGCGCTTCCGCTTCCGTCTTGAGTGCATGGACGCTCTGCTCCAAAGTCTTTGAAAGCATGCGCTTCATCATGCCCCGGAGCAACTTCACGATGAGTCCCTCGAACGACTCACTGGTGTGGACGAACGTGCCGCCGTCGCTTTCCTCGAACTCCCACACGTGAATCGCTCGTATCCCGAGTGTACGGCCCGACCACGCAACTCGCCGAGGATGATCCAGTTCCTCAAGCATGGAGACGATTTTTGTGCCGTTCGCCACCCAGACGAAGGTACTGCCCACCGTTACGTCTCCCTTCAGCTCTATTTTGGAGACACTCTTATTCCAGATCGGCCAGCTGCTGAAGTCGGTCAACACGTCCCAAACAACTGCCGCCGGTGTATTCACCGTCGCGCTTGCAGACGAAACTGCCGACGCACTCGCGTTCATTTCGACCTGTCTCTAGCTTGAGTATACTCTATCCCCGCTTCGCGTGGGTGAATCAGATGAGCGGAAGTGTCGACCTTTGCTACTTACAAGGCCCGTGCGACTTCGATCGCGGCGTGCATGAACTGTACTGAGACTAACCCAAACCTTAAGTATGAGTCGCTAAACGCCGCCCCCAGGTCCCCGCGCGCGAGCTGCGCGTTGCACTCGACTCGTTTCAAAGTGCTGGAGACGACGTGCTTTTTGGCGCGTGGATCACTCGGGCGAAGGGCTCCATCCAGGATTCCATCCAGTCGAGCATCTCTCCCGTCTGCGCCGGCGACCGCCACGCCTCCCCCATCATTTCCTAGGTCACGCGGCCAACGTGGAGCGCATCCGACCGCGCGAGGTTCTCGATATGATAACAATGCATTTCTTCGTCCGGTATGATCGCGCGATGATGGCAGCAACCGTCCAAAGTGACATGTATGGAATAGCGAAGCGTGCGCATTACGCTCCCCGGTAGTCAAGTCCCTTCGCCTTCAGAGACTCCCCAAGGATGGCGATCGCCTTCGGACCAACGCCGTGGATGGCCAGAAGCTCCTTCTTCGAGTGGGAGGCGACCGCTTCGAGGCTGGTGAGGCCACGGAGCGAGAGCTCGCGGGCGGCGGTCTTGCCGATCGCGTCAGGAAGATCGCCGACCGGGCGGACGTCGGGTGTAGTTGCCATACTGGCCTCCTGTCATACCTTGCGATCGCGTCCAACCGTGCAGGCTGCCCGAGTCACTGTTCAGCGTCTCCGAACATCCCCGCGCGCACCTCTCCGCTTCGGAGGTAGTGGGTGATCAGCACCCCACCGGGCGTGCTGGTCGAGTGCGCCAGGGTAAAGGCCGACGCTTGCGCTTCATCGCCGAATAAGCGCTTGCCGCTTCCCAATACGACGGGATGAATCTGAAGCCGAAGTTCGTCCACTAACCCGGCTGCAAGCAGTTGGCGTACCATGTCGCCGCTGCCCCAGACCAGCAGGTTGGCGCCGCGCTGCCGTTTTAGCGAGCCTATCGCGCTCCCAAGGTCGTCATCGAGGGCACGACTGTTCTGCCACGAAAGCGAAGCGGGTCGATGCGTGGCAACGTGCTTCGGCACGCTGTTGAAAACGTCGGCGATTGCGCGACTGGGTGAGTTCTCCGCCACATGCGGCCAATAGGCAGCCCAGATGTCGTAGGTCCTGCGTCCCAGCAGCAACTCGAAGGGCAGCGAGTGGAGGTCCTCCACATCCCGGCCCGTGGTGTCGTCCGCGTAGGGGGCTACCCAGCCGCCGAAGCGGAATCCGCCACTAGCATCCTCCTCGGGCCCCCCGGGGGATTGTATGACGCCATCCAAACTGATGAACTCCGCAACGATAAGCTTGCGCATTCGCTTCTCCTTAGCCGTTAGTCGAACGCGTCGCGTAAAAATCGACATCGTGGTGACCGGATATGTCGATCCACCGTCGTTGCAATCGACTATTGCTGAACGAGGAATCATCCAACTCCGGAGGTCTCCATGGCAAAGCTGATCTATGCGTTTATCACGTCGCTTGACGGTTACGTCGCGGATGACGCGGGCAACTTCGATTGGGCGATGCCGGACGAGGAGGTACACTCCTTTGTCAACGATCGTGAGCGTCCAATCGGGACCTATCTGTACGGGCGGAAACTGTACGAGCTGATGGCGGTCTGGGAGACGCCGGAGGTGTTGCCGGCGCCGACAGCGGCGATGCAGGAATATGCCCGGATCTGGCAGACGGCGGAAAAAATCGTCTATTCGAGGACGCTCTCCACAGTGTCGACAGCAAAAACCAGGGTCGAGAAGGAACTCGACCCGGCGAAACTTCGCGATCTCAAGGCTCGATCCGAACGCGATCTTGGTATCGGCGGTCCCACGCTTGCCGCGGAGGCGATTCGCGCCGGTCTCGTTGACGAATACCAGATGTTCATCACGCCGATGATCGTCGGTGGCGGCAATGCCTTTTTGCCCGGCGACGTCCGCCAAGCGGTGACCCTGATCGAGGAACGCCGTTTCCAGAACGGAATGGTCTACCTTCGGTACCGATCCTGAACGGACACCGGCTCATGGGAACTGATGCGCCGGAATCGATCGGCTTCACCGTCAACCACGGCAACGCGAGTTACATCTTCCTCCGTCCCGACTCCCGGGAAGAAGCGGACCGTCTGTTCGCCGCGCTGAGCAAGGGCGGCGAGGTGGAGATGCCGATGGAGGACGCGTTCTGGGGCGACTACTTCGGGTCGTTCACAGACTCGTTCGGCGTAAAATGGCTGATCGCCCATTCCAACAATGAGAGCGAATGACGCAGTTCATCCGCAACGACGACTGCGGGAATGCTCCGAGGAAGGCGCAATTGCGCGATCTGAACGCCCGGCGTGCCCAAGAGCCGGTCCGGGTGTTCCGGCGCGGCAAGACACTCTCTGCTGCTCATCCGAGGTCGAGTTGACGCACCGGTCTCACCTCAATGCTCCCCACGCGAGCCGGGGGAATACCTGCAGCTATTTCCAGGGCTTCGTCCTGCGTGGCAGCCTCCACCAGATAGAACCCGGCCAATTGCTCCTTCGTTTCCGCGAAGGGACCGTCGGTAACCGTCACCGATCCGTTTCTCACTCGCACGGTTGAGGCGGTAGCCACCTGATGCAACGCCTCGCCGGCAATGAGACGCCCATCGGTAGCCAGAGAGGATGCGTACGCGTCGCATTCCGTGTCGGCGGGACTATCGGGGAGGGAGTGCAGTGCCTTCTCTTCATTATAGACCAAGCAGAGATACTTCATGACTTAGTTTGTAAGGAATGTTCCGGTGCGTCAACATAGCTTCAGCGCGGTTGTCATTCAAGACCGAATCCGGCGATACTACGGCCATGAGTAGCGGTCTGCAGATTCGCCATGAGCGGCCGGCACGCAGGTTCGCGGCCAGGCTCGACGGGCTCATCGCCTACCTATCCTATGAAGAGCGTGGTGACAACGTGCTCGAGTATGCGCAGGTGTATGTTCCGCCGGAACAGCGGGGACGCGGCGTCGCCGCAGAGATCACCCGTGCCGCGCTCGAGTTTGCGCGTGAGAACGGCTATTCGGTTATCCCGAGCTGCTCGTACGTGGCCGCTTTCGTCCGGCGCCACCGCGAGTACGACGACGTCCTGACCCGTTGAGAGGCCGACGAGACGCATCTCAGCGCTTGAGTGGAAAGCAGATCTCTGTTCGTAACTCAGTTTCGGGAGTATCCTCGGGCGAGTTCAGGTAGACCTCGTACATCCACTCCGTGACGGTGAGTCCCTGGTCTTTGATATATTTCATCACGGGTGTGTAGGTACGTTCCAACTCCGTATACGGACCAACGTGTATCTCGGAAAGCACATCGCCGCCGGGTATCGTGCCCGCCTCCACCCGGCCCTCCGGTTGTACCTCCCGATCGACGGGGAAACCCATTTCGACCTGGAGGGCCGTCATATCCTCGTTGCGGTACAATACGAACGGGAACCCCGTGGGAG
>PUNW01000408.1 GCA_003552665.1 Spirochaetaceae bacterium
ATTCGTCGCTGATTTATTGAGAACCTTGAATGTAGCGAGCACCGTTGGTGGAGCACGATCGTGAGTGTATCACGGGTTTGGTGCGCGCGCAAGTAGCTACTGCGCAAGAGGTTCCGTGTTTGCCCCTAAAAGCGGTCGTTTACCGCTCGGAACCGCCGTGCTATAGTGAGCGAGCCGGCGGGATCAGAGGTGCTGTGCCCCCCGCTTGAGGAGGCTTTGTGGCCGGTTTGCAGGGTGCAATTGCGGGAAGATGGCTCGAAATTCGTGAATCCGCCCGCTCGCTGCATGACATCACCAATCTCTTGAGCCCCTCCCAGGAGGCCCTGGCCGAGCATGCCTCACGCCTGCGCCATGCGGTTGAGCAGGGAACGGTGGAGTACAAGCGCGCCGGGCTGCAGCAGGTCTTTGTCCGCCTCGAGGAGATGTCCTACCGCAGCGTGAGCAGCAGCGTGCTGCAGACGCTCGAGCATGAGCTCGACCTCCTCACCTGGTCCACCGTGGTTCAGAAGCTCATCAGCGAGGGCAAGATCTCGATTGCGCATGAGACGCCCGAGGAGCCCCACAACCCCTCGCTCGAGGTGCGCGAGATCATGGCGCAGGTGCAGCAGGCGGTGCAGAAGGACCCGGCGGTCAAGACCGACCCGGCGGTCAAGAACATCCTCCTGCAGATCACCAAGTACCGCAACGAGGCCGAGCGCCTCAAGCAGCTCACGCAGAAAGCGCCCGAGAAGCAGCGGGCGGCGATGCTGCAAAACTTTCAATCGTCGTTCGCCGAGATCTTCGCGAGCATCAAGAAGAACTATGCCGAGTTCGCCCACCGCCAGGCGCTCAAGGACGCCCCGCCTTCGAAGAACCCGCTCGAGCGCTACAAGATAAGCGCCTTTACGCGCCTGTACATGCCCCAGGCCGAGCAGCTCACTCGCCTGCGCGCCACCATCGCCTACGTGCGCCGCGAGCAGGAAGCGGTGCGCGAGACGCTTCTCCGGCTCACCGCCGACAAGCAGACCGTGTTCGCCACGGTCCGAGCCGAGCTCGAAGCCTACGAGCGCGCCACCGGCAGCCGCCGCCTCGCGCGCCAGCTCGCCCGCGCCTTCGCGCTCGAGATCATCAGCACCATCGAGCGCGAGCTTCGCTGAGTCTTACTCGTCGTCGGTTGTATTCGTATTGTTGAGCTCGCCTGCCAACGACTTCAGGAAACGGTCAAACTGCTGATGGTACTTAAGGAACTCCGAGTCGATGTTTTCGGCCGCGCGGTTCGCGAACAGCAGCTTCTCGGGCACGAGCGGCGCACCGTAGATGTTTCTAAACACATGCCGAAACGCCAGGAGTTCTCGCAAACGTTCAGCGAGCGCCCGGTCAATAACCGCCCGGCGTACGCCGGGCACGTTGAGCGTCATGCGGTTGAGCAAAGCCTTGTGCCACACGTGCTGGTCGAGATCGTTCTCAAAAAACTTCGCCACACGGAGGAAGTATGCTTCGAATGCGGTGTAAAGGTTATGGAGGGTATAGCCCAACGCGGCGTACTCGAACTCGTCGGGCGCGGCGCTATGAGCAATGCGTTCAGTCATGCGTCGGTTCTTTTCGGCGTTCTCGCGAATGAGCTCAAGATCACGTTCGAGCTCGGCGCGCAGAACTTCAATCTCTTCAGGAGCGTTCATAGAGCAGCTCCCCGCGCGCGCGTACCATCTGAATAAACTCCGGCCGCTGGTCGCCGAGATCAATAAGCGAAACCTCAAACTCCGAAGGCGGAATCTCGTCGAGCAGCCTGAACCAGTCCCCTCCTTCCACCGCGATGTCCAGGTCGGAGTTCAGCCTGTACGGACGCCTGGTCTCATAGGTTGAACCGAAGCCCCAGACACGAACCACGCGGCTGTCCGCCTCGCCAAGCCGTTGCGCAAGCCTCCGACCGAACTCCTGCGCCCGCGCGCGCCGTTCCTGCGCCTCTTGCCGCTCAGCCTCTTTCTTCGCTCGAATGCGGCGCGCGGCCGCTTTAATATCGAACTCCGCCATTGCACCTCGCAGTGTAGCATGCGCCGCGCCTCTGCAGCCACGGGTGGGACCATGGGTAGAACCACAGGCGGGGTTGGGACAGCAACGCGCCCAGGCGGGAAACGGAGCGGCTCGCGCGGCGGGGCGGCGGCCTGCGCCCTTGCTCGCGCGGCGGCTACAGCAGGTCGTCGTGGCCGGCGCGCTCTATCTGGGTGACGACGTCGCGCACGAGCTGCGAGGCGCCCTTGCGGCAGACGAGGACCATGCCGTTTCGCACCACCACCATGATGTTGTCCAGGCCGCAGATCGCCACCGGGAGCTCTGAGTGCACGAAGTTGTTGCGACTGTCGGCCTGAAACACCAGCTTGCCCGCACCCGGCTCGCCGCCGCCCGCGTTCACTTTGGAGAGCTCATCCCAGCTCCCCACGTCCGACCACTCAAAACCGGCCTCAACCATCGCCGCGCGGCGGCTGCTCTCCATCACCGCGTAGTCCACCGAGATCTTCGGCATGCGCCGATAGACCTCCTCGAGCTCGTCGGCGATCTCGGCTACCTGAATGCCCTGCCGCTCCTTGAAGCGGAACGCTGCCGTGAACCCGGCAAACCCGGACCTGATCTCCGGCGCGTACTCGGATAGCTCCTCGTGATAGATGCGGCTTCTGAGCACGAACATGCCGGAGTTCCAGTAGTAGCGGCCGCTCTTGACGTACTTCTCGGCCACCATGAGATCCGGCTTCTCGCGGAAGGAGCGCACCAGAAACCCCGGCCCGTAGCGCTCGCCGGCCTCAATATAGCCGTAGCCGGTCTCGGGCCGCGTGGGCTTCACCCCGAACACCACGAGGTATTCATCAGCCGCAATCGTCGCGGCGTTGTTCACGTCTTGCTCGAACTGCTCCTGCGGGGTGATGATATGGTCGGCGGCGAGCACTAAGATCTTGCCGTCGTCTATGCCGTCACGCTCCAGGTAGGTGGTAGCGTAGGCAACCGCCGGCGCCGTATTGCGGCCCGCCGGTTCAGGGAGGATCGTAACCCGGCCGGCGACGTCCGAGCCGAGCACGGCGATCTGCTCCACCGCACCGGCCACGTGGTCGGCGTGCGTCACCACCAGGATACGCGGCCTGCCGTCGAGCTCGGCCGCACGCATTACGCTCGCCTGCAGGAGCGACCTGCCGTTGCCCGGGTCAATGAACTGCTTCGGCCATTGCTGCGTTGAGGCCGGCCATAAGCGCTGTCCGATACCACCTGCAAGAATCACGACGCTGTCTACCACACAAAACCTCCCATTCACTTGAATTATAACATCATACCGCGCGGTTCGCACACGTAAATGCGGGGGGAAATTGCTTGACCGCCCACTACGGCGGGGCGTACAATGCCGCTAAGCACCGCACACAGCGAAATCAAATGGAGTGTACCTATGGCCAGCGCGTTTACCCTCGCGATTAATCCTTGGGTGTACCTTGCCCAGTACCGGCAGGACGGCACCTGGAAAGAAGAATACCTGGAGCAGCCCCACAAAACGCCCCAGGAAGAGGCGGCCCTGTCGGAAGAGGACCGCAACGCGCTGCTCGCACAGCGCAACTCCTTCCCGCAGCTGCCGCTTGTGAACTACACCACCCAGTACGGCATGGGCGCCTTTGAAGGGCTCAAGGCGTTCCCGCAGAAAGGCGGGGGCCTGAAGATCTTCCGCCCCGATGAAAACGCCAAGCGCCTGAAGAGCTCGATGGAAGGGCTGCAGATGCCCGGCATCCCGGTTGATATGCTCGTTGAGGGAGTGAAGACCATCATCCGCCGCAACTACGAGCTCGGCTTCGCGCCGGATTACGACCCTGAGTGGGAGAAAGACGGCTTCGTCACCGCGCGCTCCATTTATATCCGCCCCTTCACCTATTCGGAGCCCGGCATCGGGCTGAACCTGAGCCAGTATCCGTGGGTGGTGGCGATTACCACGCCGGTCGGCTCCTACTTTGACCCCGATGCGCCGGCCAAAGGCATTACCACCCGCAAGGTGCGCGCCTTCCCCGGCGGCACCGGCTGGATCAAGTGCGACGCCAACTACGTCGTCCCGACGCTCGAGAAAAAGCGCGTGCAGAAGCTCGGCTACATGGAAGCGATCTTCCTCGACGCCGCCGAGCACAAATACGTGGAAGAGGGCTCGTCCTGCAACATCTTCTTCTACCAGAAGAACGGCACGCTGGTCACTCCGGAGCTCCGCGACACCATCCTGCCGGGCATCACCCGCAAGAGCGCGATTCAGCTCGCGCGCGATCTCGGCATCACGGTTGAGGAGCGCCAGATCACGATCGAAGAGGCGATGAGCGAGACCGCCGAGTGCTTTGTCACCGGCACCGCCGCCGGGGTCACCTACATCGAGTCCATCGAGCACGAAGGCGGGACCATGGTGTTCAACCGCGGCCGCGTCGGCGAGCTCACCCGCAAGCTGCAGGACACGCTCAAGGGCATTCAGTACGGCGTGGTTGAGGACAAGCACGGCTGGATGTACGGGATCTGAGCCGCGAGGGGTAGCCTTCGGCGCCCCGCGCCCGGGGAGCTCCACCCACCCACCGGGCCGTGGCCGGAGCCCCCGCCGGCCGTGGCCGGAGCCTTCGCCGGGCTTGAAGCCTTCAGAAGCTGTTGGCCTCGAGGTCGCGGGGGATTGCGGTGTAAATCTGAAGCTCGTACTGCGGCCGCGGATAGAGCACGTGGCGCAGGTTGAGCTCGGCGAGGCTCGTGGTCGCCGCGCGTGCGGCGGTCTCCGGGTCGCGCCCGTAGTTCTCGGCAAGCTCGTTTGACTCGGTAAGGTACACCATGCCGCGCGAGGTCTTGTCCGGGTCGCCGAGCTGCTCGCCGAGGCGGCTCTGCGTAACGCCGAGGTTGTTGCGTACCCTGATGCGGTACTCCACCAGCGCACGATGGTCGGGGTCCTCCTCGATCAGGAGCACATCGATATCCTCGCGCTCGGCCTCGAGCCGGTCCAGCAGATCGCGGTACAGCCCCTCGGCCGAGTGGTAGTTCCCGCGGTTGAAGAAGGCGTTGGCAGTCGCGTAGAGCAGATTGCGGTTGTTGCTGAACGGGCCGGCGGCATCCAGGAACGACTCGAGGGCGTCGTCCCAGGTTTCGGCCCGATAGTGGATATAGCCTTTCTTGTAGTCCTGCTCGCGCGTGCTGTAGGCGTTGGCCTCGGCCCGCCTGAACTGATCGAGCGCCGCTTCGTACTCACGCCCCACGTAGTAGTAGATATCGCCGAGGCGGGCATACAGCCGCCCGAAGCGCTTCTCAGGCTCCAGCAGCCCCTGCCCGGCAGCCTCCTCGTAGACGCGGATGCCGTCAAGGAGCTCATCCTCGGCGAGCACGAACTCCTCGCGGTCGTAGTAGAACTCGCCGAGCCTGCCGTGCGTATCCACCTGCATCGCGAGCCGGCGTGGAGTCAGCGGCTCGGTCTGATCGAGCACATTGAGCGTGTTCTGTAGCGCCCGCTGCTCCTCAGATAACGACTCGAGCCGCCGGAAGTAGCGCGCAAGGTGGTAATGCGGCTCGGGGATCTCGTCATCCTCCGACAGCGCGCGGAACAGGATATCGCGGACCTCATCGAGGTCATCGTAGTCGATCAGATAGCCGCCGAGCTCGGCGTAGGTGAACGGGTCTATCTCGGTTCGCTGGTCGTCCTGAAACACGCGCCGCAGCGGCTCAACCTCCTGGCGGTTGTCGGTGCGGATGAAGTACAGGAGCATGCGCATCAGGAGCTCATCGGTATCGCCGTGGCGGCTGATGCCGGTTGCGAACTGCACGCGCGCATCCTCGTAGCGCTCCTCGTCTATCTCGGCCCAGCGCATGTAGTTGTCGCCGGCGGCGAGGAGGATATTGTAGTCGTAGAGCTCCACCGCCTCCTGATAGCCCCGCAAAAGCTCCTCGGCGCGCTCGTAGTTCATGCGGTGCACCGACTCGAGCTCGGCGTAATCCAGAATGCCCTGTTTGTCCATGGGATAGGCTGCGAGCAGCTTCTCGTACTTCTGCGCCGCAAGCCCGTACTGCCGCTCGGCGGTGAAGGCTTCGCCGTAGCGGTAAAACCATTGGCGCACCGGATAGTTGAAGACCCAGCGGTGCACCGGCCAGGTCGCGAAGCCCTGGTCGAAGAGGCGATTGGCCTGCTCGTACTGCTCCTCCGGTATAAGCTCGTAGCCCTGCCGAAACAGGTTGCGCGCCTGTATTGGACGGTAGAGCAGCTGGTACCCGGCGGCGGTAAGGAGGCCCACCGCCGCTGCAGCCAGCATCGCCACGCGCAACACCGGAAGCACCTGGTGTTTGAAGCGATAGGCGAAGCTCTCTTTCTCTTGCTCGAACGCGAGCCCGGAGAGCTTGCGGTAGCCCTTGGGGACCTGCAGCTTCTTGCCGACAAGCCGCCCGGTAAAATCGGCGATGCTCTTGACCGATTCGCCTTCTACCAGGAGCTCGGCGAGCCGCTGCCGCTGGCGGCCGGTGCCGTACTCCTCGGCAATCGCCTGCTCGGCGGCGAGCTTGACGTTGAGCGGAAGCCGCGACAGCGTGCGCTGCATCCGCTCAAACTGTTCGTCGCTCAGCTCAAATGCAGCTGCCGCCGCCGCTTCGCGTTCTTCGGCGGCTTCCTCCTCGGCTTCCTCCTCGAGCGCCTCGTCCGGGAGAATGTCCTCCTCGCGCGGCTCGAAATCCTCATCTTCGTCTACGCCGAACTC
>PUNW01000153.1 GCA_003552665.1 Spirochaetaceae bacterium
CAACCTCAGCTCCGTTCTCGGCGAGAGTGCGAGCTATGCTTAACCCTATGCCTCGCGCCGCTCCGGTAACCACCGCCGTTGTTCCGGCTAATTCACTCATTGCGGTCCGAACCTCCAACTAAATCGTGAGTCTCATACCTAGATCCTGATATATCAGTACTCTGATCGTACCGCATAGTGTGAGCATCTGTCAAATGCGAATGCCGCATTGTATGCGTGTTGACGGAGCGCTCTTCCGGAAGCGAAGCAGTTTAATGGAGTTAGCAACCAAATGCTCGCTTGACAGAGAATCGAGTAGAGGGTTACAATTCTGATATATCAGTTGGGGCGAGCCGATGCCGGCATGCGTGGGCGTTGGGCCGTGACGGTTCGGTTTCGCGCCGAAAATCTAAAGGAGGTGCGTAGAGATGAAACGCGTAGCGACGGTTTTCGTTGCGGTGGTCTTCGTGCTCACGGCTATGGGCTCGGCCTTTGGGGCCGGCGAGCCGGAGGAGCAGTTCATTAGGATCGCCACCGGCGGCACCGGGGGGAACTTCTATCGGTTGGGCGCCGGTATCGCTTCGGTGTGGAACGATGAGGTTGAAGGCATTGTGGCCTCGACGCAGTCAACCGACGGTTCGCCGCACAACGCTGAGCTACTGGCTGCCGGCGATGTAGAAGTGGCATTTATGGGCGCCGATATCGCACGCGATGCCTACCACACCACCGGCCGGTTCGAGGACGAGGAAGAAGGCTACTACGAGGCGCTCAACTTCATCACCTACCTGTACCCCAATCCGCAGATGTTCCTGGTGATGGATTGGGGCGCCGATGAGATTCAAAGCCTCCGCGATCTTCCGGGCAAACGCGTCTCGAAGGGTGCGATCGGCAGCCTCGGCGAAGCATACTTCCTCGAGACGATGGAGTTTCTCGGCATCGATCCGGACGACGTAATTCAGGAGCACACCGTCCACGGAGCAGCTATCGATCAGGTGCGCGACCGCCATATCGACGCAGTGCTCTGGCCGGACGCGGCCGGCTCGGCGAGCCACATGGAGATCCTCGAAACCGGGCATGCCCGGGCGCTCAGCATCGATGACGATGTTATCGAGCATTTCACCACCGGCGACTGGGACATCAACTTCGAGTACACGCTGCCGGCGGACACGTATCGTAACCAGCCAGAGGACGTCCACACGTTCGCCGCGCCGATCATTCTGCTCGCCCACGCCGATCTGGAGGAGGAACTGGTCTACGAGCTGACCAAGGCGCTGCACGAGAATCAGCCGGCACTCGTGGCGATTGCCGACCTGCTCGCGGAGTTCATGACGCTCGAGACAGCGCTCGAGGGACAGCAGATTCCGCTCCATCCGGGTGCGGAGCGCTACTATGAGGAGGAAGGCGCTCTCCGCTGAGACCGTTCGACTGAACGCTGCGGCGGCTGCGGGACTCGCGGCCGCCGCATAACAGAACACCGGCCCGCGTGATTCGCCGGCAGCGGCCGATAGCGAATGTGTGGGCTTTTCTACGCATAGGTGCCAAGATTCGAGCGTAAGAGGGGGCATCGTGAACCAGGACCGTAACTCACCTGACGCCGACAAGAAACGGGGCGTGTTGACACAGGAGGGCTCGGGCCCGGGGCGGCGCGAGTCGATCGCCGAACAGGACGTTATCGACCTTTCGAAGCTGGACGTAAGCACCAGCGCCGGGCCGCAGAATACCTATAACCTGCACGGCGGGTGGATGTGGATCTTCACGGTGCTCGCGATTATCTCAGGGGTTTTCCATTTCTATACCGGTGGGTATCGGATCTTGCCCGCGATGGCGCAGCGGCCGCTGCACCTGGCGTTCATCCTGGTGTTCACCTTCATGCTATATCCCACCTTCAAGAAAGACGTTACCCGCAACCGCCCCAGCGTGTTCGATGTTCTGCTTGCGGTGCTTGCGGTAGCCGGTGCGTTGTTTCTGGTGTTCAATGTGCGCGCGATCGCCGAGGCACGAGGTCGGGTGTCGTTCGAAGAGATGGTAATGGGGGTGATCTTCATGGTCATCCTTATTGAGGCTGGCCGACGGGCGATAGGTAAGTTTATGCTGATCTTTGCGGCTGTCTTTATCGCGTACCTCTTCGTGGGGCCGTGGCTGCCGGGAATTCTTCGTCACGGTGGGTTTAGTCTCGCTCGCGTGGTGTCGCATATGTACACGAGTATCGAGGGCGTGTTCGGCATCGCGGTTGGCGTATCGGCTACGTATGTCTATCTGTTTATCATTTTCGGAGCGTTCTTGAGCAAGTCCGGCACCACGCAGGTCTTCGCTGACCTTGCGCTTGCTGCGGCCGGCCACACGGCCGGCGGACCGGCGAAGGTCGGCATCATCGCCAGCGGGCTGATGGGCACGGTGCAAGGCTCCTCGGCTGCGAACGTTGCCGCCACCGGCCTATTTACGATTCCGCTGATGAAAAGTCTAGGCTTCAAAGGACACTTCGCCGCTGCAGTTGAGGCGGTAGCCTCCTGCGGCGGGCAGTTTCTTCCGCCGGTGATGGGTGCCTCAGCATTCATCATGGCGCAGTATCTCGGGCGGCCATATGCGTACGTTGCCGCCGGGGCGCTGCTGCCGGCGTTGCTGTACTACGCTGCGGTGTTCCTGCAGGTACATCTGCATGCCAAGCGCAGAAAAATGGAAGGTATTGACCGTCGGCGGTTACCGCCACTTGGTCGGGTGTTGCTGCGAAAAGGGCACCTGCTGCTGCCGATTATTATTCTAATCAGCATGATTGTCATGGGCTTCACAGCTCTCTATTCCGCCTTCGTCTCCACAATTTCGATCTTCGTGATCAGCTCGCTCCGTAAGGAAACGCGCATGTCGATCGGCGACGTCGTCGACGGCCTGCGCATGGCCGCGCGCAGTTGCGTGACAACCGCGCTCGCCTGTGCGATCGTCGGCTTTGTGGTCGGGGCGGTGGCGTTGTCCGGGCTCGGTATGCTGATTACACAGCAAATCGTGCGTGCCGGCGCGGGGCTACTGCTGCCGACGCTCCTGATTGCAGCTGCCTCTTCTCTTGTGCTGAGCTTCGGATTGCCGACAACTTCGGTCTACATCATTACGGCGACACTGGTTGCTCCCGGGTTGGTGGAGGTCGGGCTGCCGCCTCTTGTGGCGCACCTCTTCGCCTACTACTGGGGAGGTGTCTCGGCAATCACCCCACCAGTCGCGCTGGCGGTATTCGTAGGTTCCGGAATCGCCGGCTCGTCGGTCATGAAGAGTGGGTTCACCGCCATGCGACTCGGAATTGCGGCCTACATCGTGCCGTTTTACTTCGCCTTCTGGCCGATGCTGATTACGCGTGATGCGCCGACAGCACAGATCGCGTTGGCGATGCTCGGTGGCATCGTGACGATTGTGTGTCTCGCAGGAATCGGCGAAGGCTATTACTTCCGGCCGCTTCAGTGGTACAAGTACCTGTCGCTCTTTGCAGCGGTGCCGCTCTTAATCGCGCCGATGGTCTGGACTCAAGGCGCCGGCCTTGCGATCGTGTTGTTTGTGGTGTTGAGCGAGTTCATCGGAATGCGAAACGCTCGGCGCGACGCATCGCAAGTACCATCGTAGCAGGTACCGCCTTAACCGTTACGGCCGTAGTACGCCGTGGCCGGCCGCCGGATGGCCGGCGCCCGTTAGCGGTGTCGACTGCGGGCAATCACAGTCCAAAGACGCGTGCCGCCTCGGTGCGGATTGCCCCGCGACGGGGGACAGGTTACAATCGCGGATACCGATTGAGTGAACCTGGAAGGGGAACAGTGCAGAACAGCAAAGTTATCGTCTTCGCGACGAGTCTCTTGGATGAACCGGTTGCCGGCTCTGCCGATTCGGGCAGGGGGCGTGAGATCCCCGCTGCCGCCGGTAAACGCCACGACGTCGGCGGTAAGGGGCTCGGCGTGATCGGCACCGGCACGATCGGTAGACACTTAGTGTAGCTGCTATGCGGCTTCGAGATGGAAGTAATCGGGCAGGATTCTTACCCCGATTACGACTGGGCGCGAGCACACGGGGTTAAGTACGCCGAGCTCCAAAGCTCGCCTGCGCGCGGAGTCATGTGGTGGAGAATCGGGCCGCTTACGAGGCCGTCAAGGAGGGTCGATTGTGGGTTTACGGGATCGATGAGACCTGGGGGCATCCCGATTTTGCACTCGATGGAGTGAACGCCATTGTGAGTCCTCACGTGGGATCGGAAACTCATCGAGGCAAAGAGCGCATGCAGTGCATGACCGCGAAGACGGTAACCACGTACCCGAGGGGTAAGACTCCGGAATTGGTGGTCAACCGATAAGGCGCGGCGAATGCAGGCTCTGGTCCTCGAAGCATACAACCAGCTCACAGTCAAAGAGGTCCCGACACCGGAGCCGGGGCCCGATGAGGTTCTGGTGCGCGTTAAGAGCGTCGGAATCTGCGGCAGCGATGTTCACGGATATGACGGCACGAGCGGGAGGCGGATCCCGCCGCTGATTATGGGCCATGAGGCGGCAGGGGAGATCGAGCGCGTCGGCGCAGGGGTTTCCGGTTGGCAGCCCGGCGATCGGGTTACATTTGATTCCACGATCTACCGGCTTGACGACTGGTTTTCACGCCGGGGGCGCTACAATCTGAGCGAGGGCCGCCGGGTGCTCGGTGTCTCGTGCGACGAGTACCGGCGTGACGGGGCCTTCGCGGAGTACGTGGCAGTGCCCGCCCATGTGCTCTATCGGCTCCCTCCTGAGCTTTCGTTTGATCACGCCGCGCTGACCGAGCCGCTGGCGGTGGCGCTGCACGGAGTGTCGTTGACACCGATCGAGACCGGCGATGCTGTGGCGGTCGTTGGGGCGGGTGTGATCGGCCTTCTGACGGTCGCGGTGCTGCGCGCGCGCGGGTGCGCCGGGATCATCGTTTCCGATCCCGCCGAGACCCGGCTCGAGAAGGCGCGTCGGGCCGGGGCAACGCAGGTGGTGGACCCAACGCGCACGAGCCTTGCTGAGGTTTGCGCGGCCTGCACCGACGGGCGGGGCGCCGATGCGGTAATCGAAGCGGTTGGGCTTGAAGCCACTGTCGGAGCTGCGGTTCAGGCGGTTCGGCGCGGTGGTACGGTGACGATTCTCGGAAACATCACGCCGCAGGTGGCGATTCCACTGCAGCGCATCGTGGCCGGTGAGATCCGTCTGCAGGGTAGCTGCGCGATCTGCAACGAATACCCCGCTGCGCTCACATTGCTGGAGCGCGACGCAGTTGGGGCTGAGTCGCTGATCTCAATGCGCGCTCCGCTGAGTGAAGCACCGGCGCTGTTTGAGCGGCTTCATGCCCGGGAACCCGAGCTCACTAAAGTAATCCTGAAGCCGTAGTATCGGAGGGAGAACATGGCACGCAACTTCTTCGATCTCAGTGGGCGCACTGCCGTCGTTACCGGCGGGAGTCGCGGCCTTCGGTCAGCGCGTTACGCGTGAGCTCGGCAGAGTCGATATTCTCGTGAACAACGCCGGCTGCAATATCCGCAAGCCGGTGACCGAGTTTACCTGGGAGGACTGGAGCACGGTCGTCGATACTAACCTGCGCGGAACCTTCTTTGTTACCAGAGCGCTCATACCCGGCATGCTTGAGCAGCGGTACGGCGGCTCGACTCGCGCAACTCCGGGCTCAGGCGGGCGTTGAGCCGGGTAAGCCGCAGCTCACAGGGATCAGGTTCGCACGCGGTACCGCAGGCGACTGCTGATCTCGGTCGCGGCATCACACACGCGTTCAGCGTAGTCTTCGAACTTGTCTTCGGTCAGACGCACGCTTGGCACTGAGATACTCAGGGCTGCGAGCGCGTGTCCGTGCGGGCCCTCGATTGGGGCGGCCACGCACCTTATTCCCGGTTCATGCTCTTCGTTATCCACCGCGTAGCCTTTGGCCCTGATCCGTTCGAGCTCGCTACGCAGCTGATCTTCCGAACTTATCGTGGTGTCGGTGAACTTCGCTAATGGGTGCGACTGCATAATCCGCTCGCGCACGCTGCTCGGTGCGTAGGCCACCAGGCATTTTCCGAGTCCGGTGCAGTGAAGCGGGGCGGACTGTCCGATGCGAGACATCATCGAGACGCGCAGGGCCTGCGTCGATTCGATCTTGTGTAAGTACACTAGTCTGTCATCCTCAAGGGTGGCCAGATGGAGAGTTTCCTCTGTCTCGTGGGCAAGCCGCTCCATAATCGGGTGTGCTTCACGCCAGAACTCGATTCGCTGCACCACCGCTGAGCCGAGCTCGAATAGTTTCAGCGTGGTTGAATAGCGTTCGGTGTGGGGGTGGCGATGCACGTACTTGAGTTCGCACAGGCTGTTGAGAAACCGATAGGTCGTGCTCTTGTGCATGCCCACTTGCTCGGCAAGCTCGGTGACACCGGCATCCGGAACACGCGCCAGCGTCTCGAGAAGCTTCATCGTTTTCGCAACGGATTTCGAGGCTTCGCCGGTGGATCCCATGACTCCCGTCCTAACGCTCTTTAGGTGAACGTACCATAGGATGCTCAAGCGTGCAACAAAAATGAAACAGCGTTTTACTTTTGTTGACAGCATGCCGGGGTGATGGTAAACTGAACTGCAATCCGGGAGGCGGTCACCCGGGGAATCCGTGGTGCGCTCCTCTTCTGAAGGAACGGTGTTTTGCAGGTTAATGCGCTCCGCAGG
>PUNW01000075.1 GCA_003552665.1 Spirochaetaceae bacterium
ACCGCATGCTCATGCAGTATCCGGCGAACCTCAGGCGGTGCCAGGCCGCCGGCGTGCAGGAGCGCAGCGGTGCATACGACGGTGGCCGCGGCACTGGAACCGAACCCTCGCTTGCTGCCGTCGCTCCGGAAAAACGCGCCGGTATCGAGCGTGATCTCGGCTTTCAGCGGGCGTTTCAGGAGCTGATGGTGTTCGAGATAGGCGATGCTTGTGGCCGGAAGCCTTGTCTCGTCGGTTACCTGTTGACCGGGAACGAGAACGTGCTCAGCGACGGCGCCCATGCGGCAGCGCACGGCGTCCCAGTGGGCGGGCCGTACCTCCGCCACCGCCCGCGGCTCGGAAGCGACCGCGATCCCGAGCCCCCCGGGCTCGAGCACCGCGTACTCTCCGCACACCAGCAGATTGCCGGGAGCGCTGATGCGCGTCACCCGCCCGCGGACGTGCGGCTGAGAGGCGCTTGCGTCTGCGTTTGCACTGCGACTCATCCGGTGGGGTCTCCTATGCGGAGCTCAGCGTCAGGGCCGGGACCGCAGACGGCGAAAACCTCTGCAATCTCAGACAGCTCCTCCCGCACTCGCTCGACATGCTCGGCCGTCGTGAGAATCTTGACCTGCGGGCCTGCATCCATGGTCTCGAACGCGGGCACCGCGGCGCGGCGCAGCCTTTCGCAGGCGTGAATCGCTTGCACGCTGGCGGGCAACCAGTACAGCACAGGCGGCTCGGCCGCGAACATCGTTGCAAACATACGCAGGTAACTGAGCCGTGCGACTCTCCCGAGGCGCTCGAGGTCGCGCTCGCCGAGCGCGCGCACCGCCTCCTCGGCGAGCGGGTGGTTGTCTTGTTGCCAGGCTTCGAAATACGGCGAGGTCTTGCGGGTACGTTCCATCGCCTCGCGGGAGGAAACGCCCTTGGCTTCGCTCGAGATCTTAACGATTATCACGCGGAGCTCAGGCCAGTGAGAGGCCGGGTAGAGCTGTTCGGCCGAGCGCGCCGCCCGGCTCCAGCGGGTGAACCCGCCGTACACCGCGCGCGCTGCCGACCCGGACCCCACCCGCGCCAGGGCCGAAAGCTCTTCTCGCGGGAGCGGCAGCGGCAGGAGCGAACCGAGGGCGGACCGTGCGGACGACGACTCGGACGGCTGGGCCGGATGCGACGGCTGGGCCGGATGCGACGGCGCGGGCGACAGTTCGCTCGTCGGCGGCGAGTTGTGCGCCGCGGCGCTGCAGGCAAGCGCCAGGGCCGCAAAGCCTGATGATGAGCTCGCCAGGCCGGCAGCGGTCGGGAAGTTGTTCATACTCTTCACCGAGAACGCCACAGGGTTTTCACAGCGTTGTCTGACGGCATCGAAGAACGGCGCAAACCGCGCGGAATCGGCCACGTGACCGTCGATCACGATCTCGTCGGCCCGGTCCGGCGCCGCGCTCACCACGACACGGCTGGTGAGGTGGTCGAGCGTGATCGCGATGCTTGTGGTGGCGGGGAGGTTCGGGTCCCCGGGCAGCTTGCCCCAGTACTTGACCAGAGCCAGGCTCGGGTGAGCGGTTGCGGTGTAGACCTGACCGGCGTTTTCAAACGGGCTCATCGGTGCGCTCGCAGGTCCGACAGTATGCGCTCGGCGGCTTGAAGGTTGAAGCTGCCGCCGGCAACGAGGCGCTCGGCCACCGCGGCAATCTCCACCCCGCGCCCTCCGGCTTTGTAGGCGAGGCGGTTGGCGTGCAGGCGCATGTGGCCTGTCTGTATGCCTTCCGAGACGAGGGCCAGGAGCGCGGCGAAGTTCTGCGCTAGGCCGAGCGCCGCGGCAATTCCGGCCAGCCGGACGGCCCCGGGGTTGCCGAGCAGCCGGAGCATACTGCGGGCCACCGGATGAAAGCTCGAGGCGCCGCCTACGGTGCCGAATGCCGCCGGCAGTGCGAGCTCGGCGCTGAGCTCGTCGCCCTCGATGCGGTAGGCGGTCAGCGCCCGGTAGCGGCCCTCGCGCGCCGCGTAGGCGTGCGCAGCCGCCTCGATTGCGCGCGTGTCGTTGGCGGTGGCAAGGGCGAGCGCGCTTATCCCGTTCATGATCCCCTTGTTATGGGTGACGGCGCGTTCCGGATCGGCGGACGCGATTGCATTGGCCAGAACGATACGGTCGGCCAGTTCGCGACCTGCCAGCTTTCCGCGGCGCAGTTGGGACAGCGGCAGCCGAAACGAGGCCGCAGCGGTTCGCTCGCGGGCCGCATTGGTGAGGATCGCCATCACAGTCGACCCGCCGGCGGCCTCGGCGAGAACCGGGGCGGCCCGCTCGGCGGCACTGTTGACCACGTTGGCTCCCATCGCATCGCGCACGTCGATCACGAGCTCGACGCAGACAACCTTCCGGCGTGCCAGCTGCTCTTCGTCGCTACGGCGTACCCGCAGCCCCCGGAAACCGCCGCCGCGCGCCTGCATCGACGCAAGCAGCGGTGCCAGGGCGGCCCCAACCTCGCTCTCGGCAGCTTCTATTGCGGCTGTCCGCTCGGCGGCGACGCCCTCGAGAAACACCTGTGCGCTCATCAACGGTTCGCTTGCCCAGGTCGTGAAGCCGCCTCCGCGGGCGACGATTGAGGCCGCGAATCCGGCCGCCGCAATCACCGACGGTTCCTCAGTCGCCATCGGGATATCATAGGAGGCTCCGTCAATCAGAAAACCGCCGGCTATTCCGAGCGGGACCGGCATGAAGCCGACGGCGCTCTCCACCATCACATCGGCCAGATCGAGCAGCTCGCTTCCACCGCTGAGCGCGGCGCGTTCCTCTTCACTCAGCTCGAGAATCTCGGTCAATGCGCTGTTGCGCTGTTGTGCGGATTGCTTACGGAAGGCTCGTGGAAGCCGCGACACGGTTACGCTCCGCCGTATTCGCCCGGGTCCCACTCGAGCGCCGTGAGCAGCGCATGTACCGCCTCTTGAAACGCGGCTGAGCGCTGCAGCCGAACACTGCGCAACTCGGCAAGCGTCCGCGAGCCGGTAAGCATCATGACGGTACGAAGCACCTTCTCGTAGCGCGCGATCAGCTCAATCGCCTTCTCGGCGCCACCTTCGTTGATCGCTCGGATCAGCGGAAGCGCGTACCCGCCCGCATGGGCCCCGAGGGCGAGGGACTTCGCCAGATCGAGCCCGGTGCGCAGGCCCCCGGAAGCGAGTATGCGCCCCTCTGCCTGAGGGAGCCGCCCAACTGCCGCCAGAAGCACTCCGGTGCGGTAGCCCCAGTCGGCAAACTCTTCGGCGGCGGCACGTTCCTCGGCCTCGGCGCGGTAGGCTTCAACCTGTACCCAGTTGGTTCCACCGCTTCCGGCGAGGTCGAGATACGCCGCCCCGGCATCGAGCAGCGTGCGGACAAGGAGCGGATCCAGCCCAAAGCCGGTTTCCTTAATGATGACCGGAATCGGGCAGCTGCTCACGAAGCGCAGGACCGCCTCGAGCACGCCGCGAAAGTCGCGATCCCCGTCGCTCTGAAACAGCTCCTGGCCGGGGTTGAGATGCACCGCGATCCCTTCCACCTCCAGCCGTCTGAGCACCTCGAAGATCTCGGCGTGATTCATGTCGCGGAGCTGCACGCTGCCGATATTAGCGAACACCGGCACATCGGGGGCGATCTTCTTCAGCGCGAAGTGATCGAACACCTCGGGCTTACGGAACAGGATACGGATAGAGCCCATCCCTACCGGCACTCCGGTAGCCTGCGCCGCGCGCGCAAGCTCCTTGTTGGCGCGGTAGCCCGCCTCGGACCCACCGGTCATCGATGAGATGAACAGCGGCAGCCGGACCGGACGCCCCAGAAACGTGGTGCCGGTGTCGATCTCGTGGTCGGCGATTTCCGGCAGCGCCCGGTGCAGGAACGAGACACCTTCGAAGCCGGTGCTTCCGGTTTCCACGCGGTACCGGTCATGGTCGAGACAGATCTCGAGATGCTGAGTCTTGCGCGTGCCGAGCGCTCCTACCTCAAGTTCCGTGAGGGGCTGTCGGCGAGGCGGGGGGCTGTCCTCGATTCCGCTATTTGAAGCTGTATTCACGATAGCCGTCGTCCCGAATGCCGGCCAGGTAAAACGAGCCGCTGGGAATCTCGGTTACCTCTTCGGCGATCATTCGATTGTATGCTTCCGGTTCCGCCGGTGCTTCGATCCAGCGCTCGTATGTATCAAACGAAACCTCGCAGTTTCCCTCCCGAACTGTATCGAGATCCCATCCGGCGATGATCCCGGGTGCTTGCTCGGCCACGCGGCCGCGCATCACCGACATTGTGTTGCCGGACCCGTAGGAAGCGAGCAGAATGCGTTTGCCGACGATGTCGTCGCCGAGGGTATCGTAGCGGTCCTTGAGGTAGTAGGCAAGCGAGAGGTAGGCCGCGCCGGAATAGATATTCCCGATCCGCGCTGCAGGCTCGGTTGCGGCCTGAAACCCGCGCGCGCTGAGAAACGCCTCGATCTTCTCCGGCGGCAGGTGCAGATGTTCGCTCAGCAGGCGGTGGATTGCGATCCACGCCATTCTCTGGAACGGGATGTGGAGCACGAACATGTCGGTGTTCTCGAGTGCTTCGCGCGGGTCTTCACCGGTGCGTTCGCAATGGTCGCGGAATGCGGCGTCGAGCGATTCGTGATAACACTGGACCGAGTATCCGCCCTTGACCTTGGCGGTCACCGAGCCGAGCGGACGGAAAAAGTCGTCGACATCACGCGAGCAGTAGCCCTGGGTGGATATGTCCAGCTCGATCAGACGCGGGTTGGTTTCGACCAGGATCGCGACTGCACCGGCTCCCTGCGTGATCTCGGCCGTGGTGGCGGTTTCGTAACGGGCGATGTCGGAGCAGATCACCATGCCGGTCTCGTCGGTGCGGCCGGATGCCTGCAGCAACGCGCCGACGCTCATCATCGAAATCGTCCCACCGGCGCAGGCGTGCTGCACCTGAAAGGTGGAGATTGAGTCCGGCACCGGGTGGCCGGCATTCTGCAGCATTCCTTCGACGTAAGCCGCCACCGGCTTGGAGAGATCCACGCTGGTTTCGGTGCCGACCGCGATGTACCTGAGTTTCGAGAGGTCAAGCTGCGGGTTCTGGGCGAGGAGCCGATGTCCGGCCTGCGCCGCAAGGGTGGCGTTGTCTTCCCACGGCTGGGGGTAACGCATCGACCTCTGACCGGTGGATTCAACGGCGCGGCGCAGGCGACGCTCCATTTTTGCGTCGCCGTTCACCCGGTAGGCGACGAGTGTTTCGAGATCCATACACGGTTGCGGGATATATACCGCTAAGTCTCCGATTCCGACTGCGGAGCTTGTCATATGAGCGCCTGCCTTAGAGTTAATATTTTATCAAGTGACTGTAACATGATGCAATTCCACATGTAAACGACGCAGCATTAATATATATAATCTGCGCTGCGCTGTGGTGATCGAATTGAAGTTGCTTAGGTGACGCTTCGGCTGTGTGTGTTGAAGCGGCTGTGTGTGTTCAGGTGTCCAGGCGGTCATATGGATTGGACCGCGTCCACCGCCGCGCTTGCACCCCGCAGTGTGTTTTGGGAGAATAGAAGGCGATGAAGATCGCGATGTTGCTCTCCGGGGGCGTCGACAGCTCCACGGCGATGGTGCGCCTGCTCGAGGCCGGTCACGGAGAGGTGACGGCCTACTATCTCAAGATCTGGCTGGAAGACGAGATGCGCCATATCGGCTCCTGTCCCTGGGAAGAGGATCTGGAGTACGCGCGAGCGGTATGTGAGCGTTTCAACGTTGAGTTACGCGTTGTGCCGCTGCAGCGCGAATACTACGATACAGTGGTGCAGTATGCGGTCGCTGAGCTGCGTGCCGGGCGCACGCCCAGCCCCGACATCTTCTGCAATCAGCGTATCAAGTTCGGAGCGTTCCTCGATCGCATCGGCAGTGAGAGCGTCGACCGCATCGCCACCGGTCATTACGCTCAGCTCGAGCACGGCGCGGACGGGACACGCCTGCTCCAGGCCCCCGACCCGGTAAAAGACCAGACGTACTTCCTCTCCCATCTCAGCGGGCATCAGCTCAGCCGCGCGATCTTCCCGATCGGCGGGTTGCAGAAGCGCGATGTACGGCTGCTTGCCGACCGGTACGATCTGCCGAACAAGCAGCGGCGGGACAGCCAGGGGATCTGCTTTCTCGGCAATATTCGTTATCCCGATTTTGTGCGCCACTACCTGGGCGAGCGTGACGGCGCGATCGTTGAGCAGGAGACCGGCAGAGAGCTGGGGCGGCACCGCGGGTTCTGGTTCTATACCGTCGGGCAGCGTCAGGGGCTCGGGCTTTCGGGCGGGCCGTGGTACGTGGTCGATAAGCTCACCGCCGAAAACGTCGTCGTCGTCTCTCATCGTCATACAGTGGCAGAGCAGGCACGCGCGAGCTTTCATGCGGTTGACCTCCACTGGGTCTGCGGCCCCCCTGAGCGCACGCGACTGATGGTGAAGCTACGTCACGGCCCTCAGCAGATCCCCTGTAGTATCGAGTGGCTTCCCGACGGAACGGGTCTCGAGGTCCGTATGGATCGCGCCGACCGCGGCGTGGCACCGGGACAGTTTGCGGTCTTCTATGACGG
>PUNW01000250.1 GCA_003552665.1 Spirochaetaceae bacterium
AGTCTCATTAAACATGCCCTATCGGTCGAGGCCGTGATGCGTTATTTCGCCCGGCTCTTCGAGGAAGATGAACACAAATGGGGAATCATCGGTTTGGTCCACGATCTGGATTGGGAGCAGTATCCCGAGCAACACTGCCAGATGACCGAAACGATCCTCACCGAGGCCGGCTGGCCCTCCGACTACATTCGAGCCGTACTCAGCCACGGCTGGGGGATCGTCACCGATGTGAAACCGGAGCATCGGATGGAGAAAGTGTTATACACGATCGATGAGCTCACCGGGCTCATTACCGCCACCGTGCTGATGCGGCCGTCGAAGAGCATACTGGACACCGAGCCGAAGTCGGTCAAGAAGAAGTGGAATCAGAAAGGGTTCGCCGCCGGTGTAGATCGGTCGATTATCGAAAAGGGTGCGGAGATGCTGGGGATGGAGATCAGCGAGCTGATCCGCCACACAATCATGGGCATGCGCGAGGTCGCCTCCGATATTGGACTCGCAGGCGACCTCGAGTCTACCCAACTGGAATAGCGGTACGCTATTTCTTCTTCTTGCGCTTTGAACGCGGCTGCTGCTTCCCGGCCCCGGCCGGTTGCTTGCGTTGACTGATCTCACGCTTCACCGCGTCAACATCGGCCCGGACGGCAGCCGCAGCACCGGCAGTACCGCGCCCCTGCTGCGGTGTTCGGCTGTTGCCACCGTCACCGGCTGCGGCCGGTGCCACTTCCGCCGGTCGCGCAACCTCACCGCGTTGCGGACGTGGATAACCCTCGCGGGCAGCCTTGCGCGCGTCGGCCCGCCGCTTCCACGCCAGCACTGTCGGCGACGCCACAAATACTGAGGAGTACGTACCGACCACCACGCCGACCATCAGGTTGAGCGCAAAGTCCTGGATTGCACCGGTCGCGAAGATGAAGATGGCGCTTACCGCCAGCAGCGTGGTCAACGAGGTGATCAGCGTGCGGCTCATACTTTGGCTGATGCTGGTGTTGATGATCTGCTCGTAACTCGCATCACGCATCAGAGCCGTATTTTCACGGATCCGGTCGAAGATCACGATTGTGTCGTTCAGCGAATAGCCGATTATCGTCAACACCGCCGCGATAGTCGCAACCTGGATCTCGATCTGCAGCGCGCCGATAAACACGAGCATAAAGGCCACATCGTGAGCCAGCGCCGCGATCGCGGACAGCGCATACCCAAGCTGAAACCGCACCCAGATATAGATCAAAATCAGAATAAGGGCGCCCAGTATCACAAACCCGGCCTGACCGGCCAGATCCTCGGTGAAGCGCCCGCCCACGTAGGAGCGTTCGAGCTCCTCGACGGTTCCTTCTCCGAACTCCGTTTCCAACAGGTCGATGACGCGCCCGGCCATCACCTCGGAGAAATCCTCTATCTCACCCCTGTCGCGAACTCGAACCGAGAACTGTTGCTCGCCGGCCGGACCGATTGACTGAACCTGCAGGCCTTCCGGCTCGATCTCCGCCAGAGCAGCGCGCACACCGCCTGCTTCAGCGTCTACCGTCTCCGGATCAATCTGCAGGCGCTGCTCGAGCCCAGCCTGAAAGTCAATGCCGAGGTCAAAGCCTCCTTGTGCCACCGTAGCGGCAACCCCGCCAAGGATAAGCACGCCTGATATCGCCAGGGCGATCAATCGGTATTTTGTAAACTCATAGATGCGCTTCATCAAAGCCCCCAGCCAATACTCAGCTTACGCCTGCCAAGCCCCTCGGCAACAAAGTCGAAAATCAGTCGCGATACGAACAGCGCGGTGAACATCGAACAGACGATGCCGACCGCCAGCGTCACCGCAAAACCCTGAACCGGGCCGGTGCCAAGCTGCGACAGGAAGATTGCCGCGATGAAAGTCGTGATATTCGCGTCCATGATCGCCCAGAAAGCCTTGTCAAAGCCGGCCGTCACCGCTGCCTGCGAGCTCTTGCCGAGCCGGTACTCTTCCTTGATGCGCTCAAATATGATCACATTCGCGTCGACCGCCATACCCACCGTCAGGATGATACCGGCGATACTGGTCAGCGTAAGCGTCAGGTTAAACACTGATAGAATTGACACGATGAAAAAGAGATTGAGGATCAGAACGAGATCGGCGATGAGCCCCGCGCCCTTGTAGTACGCCGGCATAAACAGCACCACCAACGCCATACCGACCGCAATCGCGTACAGCCCGGCGCGAATCGTCTCGGCACCGAGGGCGGCCCCAATGCTCTGCTGGTTCATCACGACCAGATCTACCGGCAGCGCCGCAGTCCGCAACACCGTCGCGATGTCGCGTGCTTCCTCCTGCGAGAACCCGCTGATACGAACCTGACCGGTCGGGATTTCCTCCTGGATGGTGGCGTACGCACGCACCTCGTCATCCATTACGATCGCCATACTCCGGCCGACGTTGTCGCGTGTCAGCCGAGCGAACGCATCCGCGCCACCGCGATCGAGCATGAAGTTAACCACCGGCCGATTCGTGAGCTGATCGCGACCGACCTGCGCCTCGGTGAGATGCTGGCCGGACAGGCCGTCTTCAGAGACGTCCTCCTTGATGGCGATATAGCGAACCACCCGGTCGATATCGTACTCGTCCTGCGTGACATACGGAACAACCTTGGTGCCCGCGGGTACGAACTCCGGCTCACCACCCTCACCCGGGCTCCAGTCCGGATTCTCACGCTGATACTCGATCAGCCGCTCGGTAACCTCGTCGTCAACGATATGAAAGTTGAGACTTCCGCGACCCCGCAGGAACGCGTTCACCCGATCGGGATCGTCATCCCCGGGGATCTCGACCAGAATGCGCGTCTCATCCTGTTTGCGTATCGACGGTTCGGTTACGCCAAACTGGTCAATCCGGCTCGAGAGTATCCGAATAGCGCTGTCAACCGCGTCCGTCAGCTGTTCCTGCGTCGGTTCCTGGCCGAGTCTTTCAGCGAGGCTGTCCCGGTCCGCTTCGAGGGTAACGCTGAGCCCGCCCGAGAGGTCCAGCCCAAGCTGAACGATGCGCGAGCGCATCTCCTTTAACCGCTCGATCCGCTGCCGGTGATGCCGCTCAATAGTCTGGAACGCTTCCCGCTCGTTGCGGAACGCAAGCAGAACATCGCGCGCGGTCCACTGCTCCGGTATTTCACGATCGGCTAAGCGATAGTTTTCACGGGCGTAGTCCTTGATATAGGCGTACTCATCAGGCACCGGAGCATCCGGATCGGACTGCGCGAGCTCAGACAGCTCGAGCAACGCCTCACGGGCTGTCGACTGCGCGTACTCGCGCAACTCGTAACGCGAGCCGGCCGCCAACTCAATGTCCTCATCCGGCATGAAAAAATACCAGTTAATGGTTGGATACAGAAACACGCCGCTGACCGCGATCAGGGCGATTACGATTAGAAAGCGTAGTCTTTTACTCATTGTTCACCCCAGAGCCGACGCCGAAACCAGCCTAGTCGTTGGCGCGCTCTGCGTCGGCAGAACCATCGTCTCCGTCGGAATCGGAATCGTCATCCAGTTGTGCCACGGCGGCCTTACTCTTTTTGCCGCCGCCCTTGCCTTTGCTGATCACCGACGAGACTGCTGAGCGGGAAAGCTCCAGCTTAGTGTCCGCGTCGACCTTAAGCACAACGGTTTCATCCTTCAGGCTCTGGATGACGCCTCGGATTCCGCCGATCGTCACCACTTTGTCACCTTTTTGGAGCGCCGCAAGCATCGCCTTGGTCTCTTTCTGGCGCTTGTTCTGCGGCCGAATGATCAGAAAATAGAAAATCAAGAATACCAGCCCGAATGTTACCAGCGTGGGTGCCATCGTAGCCGGACCTCCCCCGGCCTGGAGCAGCGGGAGGCTGTTCGTTAGGGTCATCATCGTACATCTTCCTTCGTGTCAGGATTACCGTTACGCTACCACGCGCACGGACTGCTGGTCAACCGAACCGCTCTACCCGCAGTTGGCAGCGGCGCTGCGCCGGTAGGGTTACACAGCGATAATCTTGCTTACTTCCCGGACCTCATCCACACCGAAAAGGCGTTTGAAATCGACGGCGACCCCAAGCTCAGCGCCGGTTTGCTCACAATAGTAGCGAATGAACGCACCGGTTTCAGCCTCGTCGCCCGAATACAGCGCCGAAGCGAACGCCGAACGGTAAAGCCCTCGCTCGGCGAGGTCCATCGTACTCATCTTGCCGTACTTGCGCTTCGCCTTGGCATCCACGATTGCAGCATTGCCATGATAGCCGATGGTAAAAACGAAGTCCTCTCGCTTCACATCGCCATCCTCGCACAGAATACGAAAAAGGGGAAGCCGGTTCCGACTTCCCCTCCATTATATCGCGGCTGACAGTTCGCGAACAGGCGGTTACATCATGCCGCCCATTCCACCCATGCCGCCCATGCCGCCCATGCCGGCACCGCCGCCACCGTGATCCTCCTCTTCGGGGAGATCGGTGACCGCGCATTCGGTGGTGAGCATGAGTCCGGCGATCGAGGCCGCATTCTGCAGAGCCGAGCGGCACACCATTGCCGGATCGATGATTCCGGCTTTGACCATCGTGGTCCACTCCATCTTCTCGGCGTCGAAGCCTACGCCCTTCTTCTCGTTCTTGGCGCGGTCGGCAATGATTGCGCCGTCGACGCCGGCGTTGATCGCGATCTGACGGATCGGCTCCTCGAGCGCGCGCATCACCAGGCGGAAGCCCGCCTTTTCCTCTTCTACGAGCGCCGAAACATCGTGTTTCTCGAGCACTTCCACGGCCTGGATCAGGCAGATACCGCCGCCGGGAACAATTCCCTCCGCAATAGCCGCACGAGTTGCCGACAGTGCGTCTTCGACACGATGCTTCTTCTCCTTCAACTCGGTCTCGGTTGCCGCACCGACGTTGATGACCGCGACTCCGCCCGCAAGTTTCGCAAGCCGCTCCTGCAGCTTTTCGCGATCGTAGTCGGAGGTGGTCTCCTCGATCTGCGCTTTGATCTGGGCGATGCGATCTTTGATGTCCTGTTGCTTACCGGCGCCGTTAATAACGGTCGTGTTCTCTTTGTCGACCTTGACGGTTTGCGCGCTTCCGAGCTGACCGATCTCGGTGCTCTCGAGCTTCAGGCCGAGCTCTTCGGAGATAACCTGGCCGCCGGTGAGGACGGCGATGTCTTCGAGCATGGCTTTGCGGCGGTCACCGAATCCCGGCGCCTTCACCGCGCACGCCTGCAAGGTGCCCCGAATCGTATTGACGACGAGCGTCGCAAGCGCCTCGCCTTCAATATCCTCAGCGATAATCAGGACAGGCTTGGAGTTCTGCGCTACCTTTTCGAGAACCGGCAGCAGGTCCTTCATGCTGGAGATCTTCTTGTCGTAGATCAGAATGTAGGGATTCTCGAGCACCGTGGTCATGGTGTCACGATTGGTTGCGAAGTACGGTGAGACGTATCCCCGGTCAAACTGCATACCCTCGACGAACTCGGTAGTACTTTCGATGGTCTTGGACTCTTCGACGGTGATCACCCCGTCCTTGCCGACCTTCTCCATTGCTGCTGCGATCTCGTTGCCGATCTCGTGATCGTTGTTGGCCGAGATCGAAGCGACCTGTGCAATCTCTTCCTTGTCCTTGATGACCTTGGACTGCTTCGCAATCTCATCGACTGCGATCGTGACAGCGCGATCGATTCCGCGCTTCAACCCCATGGGATTCAAACCGGCTGCTACCGCTTTGAGCCCCTCCTTAATCATGCTGTAAGCGAGAACCGTCGCGGTAGTAGTACCGTCGCCGGCTACGTCGTTCGTCTTGGTCGCGACTTCCTTCAGGAGCTGCGCGCCCATATTCTCATACGAATCCTCGAGCTCAATCTCCTTGGCGACCGAAACGCCGTCCTTCGTAACGGTCGGAGCGCCGAACTTCTTGTCGAGCAGAACGTTGCGCCCTTTGGGGCCGAGCGTTACCCGCACTGCCCGGGAGAGTTGCTCGACACCGCTTAACAGTGATCGTCGTGCATTCTCATCGAACCTCAGTTGTTTAGCCATTTCGACTCCCTCTTCATCCAGATATAAAAATTGAAATGTGAGTTCCTAAAAAGGTATACGGTTTGCCCGATTCACCGGTAAGATACAAAGGAATAGCGGCTTCATCAAGACAAATTTTGCAGTTTTGTGTTTCACTTCAGCAAAAAGGAGCGTTGCGCGATTCAATCGTTGCGGCTTCTGTGGTACAACATGTCCGGTATGGCCCGTCGTCGACCTCGCAACCTCAGCATCGTCATCATTGTTCCCACCTCCGCGGGCGAGCAACAGGCTGCCTACGTTGAAGAGGCGAGCGAGATCATTGCCGCATGCCCACTGTTTCAGGACCGCCCGGTGACCTGGAGCTTCAGTGCCGTCGGGGTTGCCGAGGATGACCCACGCCGGCGCGAACGCATCCAACGGAGACTTCAGCTTCGGCAGCACCAGGCAGGCGACGAGATTGCGCCGATCGGTTATGCCGGTGCGCCGAATGTGTATCTCAGCCTGCGCGAGCTCCAGCTGGAGCTCGACTGGGCTGTTCTGAATCCGTGGGATACCGGGC
>PUNW01000225.1 GCA_003552665.1 Spirochaetaceae bacterium
CGCTGAGCCACCTGCGATCACTGCCAGTCGATGAGGTCAAGATCGATCAGAGTTTCGTGCGCGACATGCTGACGGACCTGAGCGACTACAACATCGTCCGCAGCGTGGTCGGCCTGGCAGCCGCATTCAACCTGAAAGTGGTCGCGGAGGGGGTCGAGACCATGGATCATGCCGCTTTACTGCTGGAGCTCTCCTGCGAGACGGGTCAGGGCTATGCGTTTGGCCGGCCGATGCCGGTCGAAGCCGTGCCCGACTGGCTGGCCGCATGGCAACAGGGCTGGAGAAAGGTCCAGAGAGGGCCCAACCCCGATCCAGAACCACCCATCAAACTCCCCTGAGGCACGCCCGCGTGCCGGCCATTCTGAACGTTCGGTACCAGACCGCTTTGCCAGAAGCGCCGGCGTTTTCCGCGGAATGCCACGCTGCTTTTTCCCTCTTGCCTATGCCTTGCCGCTTGATGCACCACTGGTTCTTCGGCTGGATGCACAGGCAATCCGTTCCATTCTTCAACCTATCCGGTTCCGCCCTGCCTTCTTGGCCGCGTAAAGCGCCTCGTCGGCCTGCCCGAGCAGAGACAGCGCGCTCCCGGAATCCCGGGCCGGGTCGAAGCTCGCGGTACCGAGGCTCAGGGTGACCACCGGCGCCGCGCTGGAGTATTGGTGGCCGATGGCCAGCGCCTCTACCGCGGCACGCAGCTGCTCTGCCACCTCGCGAGCACCCGTCGCATCGGTATTGGGCAGCAGCGCGACAAACTCGTCGCCGCCATATCGGCAGACGCGGTCACCGGCTCTTGACATGGCGCCAGACAAAGCCCGGGCCACCCTCTGCACGCACTGATCACCCTCACCATGGCCGTAATTGTCATTGAAACCCTTGAAGTCATCGATATCCATCATGATCACTGAAAGTGGAACGCCTTCGCGCAAGCAGCGCCGCATCTCCTCGGCGAACAGGTCATCAAAGTGACGACGGTTCGGAACGCCGGTGAGGCCATCGAGCAGCGCGTGCTGTTCCAGCAGGTCGGTCTTGCGCTTCAGCCGCATCTGAGTGTTCACTCGCGCGCGGACGATGGCCGGGTTGAACGGCTTCGCAATGTAGTCAACCGCGCCCATATTGAGCCCGCACTCCTCTTCACTGACGGCATCGCGGGCCGTCACGAAGATGATCGGGATCGAGCTGGTGCCGGGATTTCGCTTGACACGACGGCAGACCTCATAGCCATCGATGCCCTTCATTTGGACATCAAGCAGGATCAGGTCGGGGGGCATCCGGCTGGCATCGTTGAGCATCGCCAACGCTTTCTCGCCGCTGTTGGCCACCCGGATACGGTACTCGTCCTTGAGCAGGTTTCCCAGCGCCTGGATGTTTGCGATTTCGTCGTCGACCACGAGGATGGTCTGTCGCAGATCTTCATTGTTCATGTCGCGCCCGACTGATGGTCCTCGAGCAAACCCTTGAGGCGATCCAGGGCTCCGTCAAAATCCATCTGCTCAACTTGAGCCTCGAGCGAATCGCAGTTCAGCCCCCAGCCACGCAGGTAGCCCAGAGCCTCCCGAAGGATCGTCTCCTCGACCAGCTCGCTGGCCTCCAGCCGCTGGTACAGGGTTCTTACTGCCACCATTGATCCCTCCGGGGAAACCTCACGGACGAAGTCGAAGAAGCCGAGCGCCTGTTCGGTCTCGCGCAGCGCCTGTTCAAGACTGTCGACGACATCGGGGGCAACCCGTTCCCCAGTTTTCAAGGTCCGGTCAATTTGTGTCGACAACTGCTGGAGCGTCGTGGCCGCCAGCGTTCCGGCGACGCCCTTCAAGGTGTGAGCGACGCGGCGCGCCTCGCCGGCACGCCCTGCGCGAAGGTGGTCAACCAGCGGCGCGTAGTCGGTCCCCAACCGGGCCCGGAAGCGCCGCAGCAACCGGGCGTAAGCGGCGTCTTCGCCACCAAGCTGGCGGCGGCCCCGAGTAAGGTCAAAGCCGGGAAGTTCGCGGGGCAGCAGAACGGTTGTGGACGGTTGTTCATCTGACAGCTCTCCAACCTTTGAAACAGAGGACACCTTTGAAGCAGAGGGCACGCCCGGCGCAGTGGCATGTAGATGGTTTACCAGCGCTACATAAAGGGATTCGCTCTCGATGGGCTTGCCCAGGTGGCCATCGACGCCAGCCTCCCGCGCGCGTTGGCGGTCAGCGTCCATCACCGCCGCAGACAGTGCAACAATGGGGCCGTCGTAACCCTCAGCTCGCAGTTTCCGCGTCGCCTCAAATCCATCCATTACCGGCATCTGCAGATCCATCAGGACCAGGTGCGGCACATCAGAGCGCACCGCCTCGATGGCCTCGGCACCGTTTTCCACGGACCGCACACTGGCACCGGTCTTTTCCAGCAGTTGCGTTGCAACCTCCTGGTTGATCTCGTTGTCTTCAACCAGCAGCAGCCGTCGACCTTGCAAGTCCGGCACCCGGATCTCGGCGGTTGGGCGCCGCGCACCCGCACTGCCTTCGGCGCGCACCAGCGCGTCATAGAACGAGGACGCGGTCAGGGGCTTTGACAGATAGTCGGTGATCAGCCCCGCGGGTAGGTCGATCTCCTCCTGAGCATAGGCGCTAACCATCAGTATGGGAGGTCGGGTCCCGGTCAGCCCACCACTCTGGTGCAGACGCTCGATCGCCATACAAGTCTCGCCGCCGTTCATCCCGCCGGGCATCATCCAGTCCAGAAGAATGAAGTCGAACGGCTCACCGCGTCGCTCCGCCGCGACAATCCGCTCGATCGCGGCCTCGCCGCTGGCCGCCTCCTCGGTCACGTATTCGCAGTGTTGGAGCAGTTCGCGCATGATGTCGCGAGCGCCCTGCTGGTCGTCAACGATCAGCACGCGGCGGCCCGCGGTCTCGGGACACTCGATCCACCCCCGGGGATCCTCGCCAAGCGGCAGGGTCAGGGTGAAGTTGAACGTACTTCCCGCGCCCGGGGCCGACTTCACCTCCAGCTCGCCGCCCATGGCCTCGACCAGCCGCCGACCGATCACCAGCCCGAGGCCGGTACCGCCGTAACGGCGGGTTGTGGAGGTATCCGCCTGGCTGAAGGGTCGAAACAGTCTGGCCACCTGCTCGCTGCTCATGCCAATGCCCGTGTCGCGGACATGGAAGCGCAGCGCGACCTTGCCATCCGCCGCGGGCGCGATTGCGCGGATACCGAGTTCCACGACGCCGCCGGGCCCGGTGAACTTGGTGGCGTTGCTGAGCAGGTTGCCGAGCACCTGCGAGAGCCGCAGCGAGTCGCCTACAACCCGCCGCGGCAAATCGGGGGGGATGTCGTACAGCAGTTCCAACCCTCCGGAATGAGCCTTTTCACCGAATAGAGTCGCCATCTGTTCGATAACCTCGTGCAGCGCGAAGTCGCGAACCTCAAGCTCCAGCCGTCCCGCCTCGATCTTGGAGAAGTCGAGTACGTCATTGAGAATGCCCAGGAGCATCCGCGAGGACTGGTGGATCTTGTGCACCTGGTCACGCTGCTTCTCGTCCAGATCGGTCTGCGCCAGCAACTGGCTAAGGCCGATGACCGCGTTCATGGGCGTGCGGATCTCGTGGCTCATGTTCGCCAGAAACTCGCTCTTGGCCCGGTTAGCGGACTCCGCCAGCTCCCGCGCTCTGCGCATTTCCTCCTCGGCGAGCTTGCGTGCAGTGATATCGAAGGCTACGCCGACCATCCGCAGCCCCTCTCCGGAAAGGTCGCGCATGACCGCTGCGTGGCTCCGCTGATGGCGGACTGACCCATCGGGAAACAGAACCCGAAAGTCCGTATCGAACGGCTTGCTCTCTTGCAGGGCCGCCTGAATCCGCTGGGCAACCCGCCCTCGATCTTCCGGATGTATGCGCGATTCCCACGCAGCGTAGTCCGCCTCGAAGTCGGTTGCGGCGATACCGTACAGTTCCACCATCCGCGAATCCCATTCCAGGCTGTCGGTGGCGCGATCCCACTCCCAGACCCCGATGCCTGCGGAACGGGTGGCCAGTTCGAGCCGTTGGCTCTGTCGATGCAGACTCTCCTCGTGCAGACACGCTCGCGCCGCATTCGCGAGTTTCCGCGCAAGCGGCTCGAAGCCTTTCTGGAAATCGACTGACAGGGGTTCGGCCCTGTCGCTACGCACAAAGACGTGAACCCCGAATCGGGGGAGCAGCCAGGCATAGACTTCGCAGCCCTCGCAGTGGACGACCAGCGGCCGACCGTCGTTTCGCTCAAGCAATTCCGCAAACAGCGCTTCGGCGGGCCACTGGGTGGTGAATGCGCGAAAGCACGCCTTGCGCACAAGGTTGCGCGGCAATACATGAACGCTCGAAACCGTCCCACGTGGCTGGCCGCACTCCCTTGACGAACGATATATGATGCTGCCGCTGCCGTTTACGAGGCGCAGCATCTCGGTCTGAAAACGCTGCAGCATTGAATCGAGCTCCATCGTATCGCCGATGGCGAGCGAGAGCTCGAACAGGATCTCGGTTTCCAGCGAAATCGTCATCGGAACCTTGTTGGTCGCAAGACGGGTTCAGTCGCGGATCGGGTGGCGTTCAGCCATCCTTCACCCGCAGGTTCGGGAAGAGGCCGACGACCGCCGTCTTGTTGTAGAACTCCAGATAGTGATCGCCACTGTTTGCGATTTCGCCGAGAGTCAGCGCACCGATCATTGGCAGATCATCATTCACGGCGTTCAACTCGGCCTGGAATTGATCCTGAAGAAACAAGACCCGCGATATGCAGTCGATGAAGATCCGCAGCGACGCTCCGGCACCGTGCACGCCCAGGGCATCGGTGGCCAGCTGGTTGGCGCTCCTCGCGGCATTCACCAATGCCTGGTTTTCCCCGCGCAGGATGTGCACGAAGGCATTCACCGGCACCTCGCCGACGCAAACGAGCGACCTGTTGTCCCCGACCATCAACGGATCACGCACAACGACTTCTGCGCCCATCTTGCGAATCCCGAATGGGTAGCCCTTTGCGGTTTCGAAGAACGTTTCGGGCGTGAGCGTGGCTCCTGCCTGGGACTCCACGATCTCCCGATAGACATCGAACGCAGGCCGGTGATTGAGTTCCACGATGGTGTTCCGGTCCGAGCGCGTCACCTTGAGCGTATCCGATACCACCTCCCATCCGTGAGCAACGCCGATACCACTGGGCAATCGCACGTGGGCAAGGATCGCCGAGTCTTCCAGCAGACCTTCGGGAGCAAACAGACACGGCTTCTGCCTCAGTGAAAGCGAACCCGCTCCGCCCCCAAGATAGTTCGACTCCAGGCCGTGATTCGAGAAAAGCGCGTCGATCAGGCCAGAGATCCTGCGTGCGAAGCCGTCAACGAAGACGAACAGGGTGCTATCGGCGCTATCGGGGCCCAAGGCATTCGCGACCTTGGCGGAAAGATCCTGCGCGGGGTCGCTCAACCCCTGAATCAAGGTCACCAGCGGCTCCTTATCGAACCCCACAGCGACTGTGCCGCGCTCAAGGTGTTCACCACCACTAATGATCTGCGGGAAAATACCGCCGAATACGGGCTTCTGAAGGCTGCCGAGGAGCGGATTGATGCCGGCCGGCGTGAATCCGTTCGCGTCGCAGCTCAGCAGTAGTATCCCTTGCACCGCGGGATCGGCTTTCATGGACTGAAGCAATTCCTCCAGCCCGGTTGCGGTCCCGGATCGGTCGAGAGCGATTCGCGTCATATTGCGTCTCTTTTCTGTATTGGAACGAAAGCTCCTCGCAGAGATTCCTGCTGCCGGAAACCACGGAAGCCGGAGGCCAGCCTCTAACCGCTGGTCTTTTTAGTCGCCGGATCGGCGAGAGCCTCTCTGACCACAGGGTTGCGCGCCGATACGGGACTTCCATGATGGTCGCGTGCCCGTTGGATATATCTCGATTCCAGCTCTTCGGTCAAGCGAAGGTCGATGAACGCCGCGGTGCCGGGATTGTATCCGAATCGTTTCTGAGGGATCATTTCGGGCTGCATCCGGACGTCTTCGTATCAAAATTCCGGGGCCCTCCGCCGTCGTTCATCTGTCACTGGCGAGCGGGGTGTTCCTCGAACTCCTGACGCCGGATGCAGGCGGTTTGCTCGATGATTCCGGAACTCGCACGTTCCGGTTCCTGGCACTCGCGCTTCCCGAAGGTCGCAGTGGTGCCGCGATCGGTTGATTGCCGTCCCGGTCGCAGAAGCTGCAGCAGATCAGGATGGCTCGGGGCGAAATGCCGGGAGCCGCGAACAGTGTTCAGGTTCGTGACCACCGCGTTGTTAAACCCAATGGCATTCGTGCCGACAAGCGCAAGGGGCCCGCAACCGTGCGACTCGACGCATGGCATGCCGGTCGTGTTCGATTTGACAAGAGAACGGAATGAAGCAAAGCCCACGAGAAGAAGCGACCAGGAGCCGCCCGGGCGGCGCCCATCTGCTGCTTGATTCTGCCAGCGACCGGCTGCCGACGCCCGACGGCGTTGCGCTTGCGATCATGGAGGCCTGGGAGGATGAACGCACGACCGTTCAGCAACTTGCTCACCTGGTCCAGACCG
>PUNW01000139.1 GCA_003552665.1 Spirochaetaceae bacterium
ATTCCGGTCTTCGCGAGCATGAATGCCAAGAGCTCTTCATTCTGGGTTGAACACGTCAAAGCCCTTGAGGACGCCGGAGCCGACGGCATAGAGCTGAATCTTTCGCTGCTCCCGGTCGATTACCATGACACTGAGGAGAAGATCATTCAGTTCTATGTCGACACCGTCAAGAAGGTGAAACAGCGCATTTCCGTCCCCCTCGCCGTAAAAATCGGATACTACTTCACCTCGATTCCATCGCTGGTAGATAAACTTTACTACGCCGGCGCGAATGCGGTGGTACTGTTTAACCGGTTCTACCAGGTGGACATCGACCCGGTGAAGGAAGAGCTCAGCCGCATGTCGCCGATCAGCGCGCCAACCGATTACACAATCCCGATGCGTTGGGTGATGCTGATTTACGGCAAGACCCCGATTGATTTGGCGACATCCTCGGGAGTGCATGACGGCGAGACTGTCGCGAAGATGCTGCTCGCCGGAGCTACCGTTACGCAGGTGTGTTCTACGCTTCTGAAGAACGGGGTGGAGCATCTTCCCACAATGCGGAACGACCTGGAAACCTGGATGCGTCAGAGAGGCTACTCCAGCATAGATCAGTTCCGCGGGAAGCTAAGTCAGAAGCACAGCAAGCGCCCGAAGTCCTTCGAGCGGCTGCAGTACGTCAGGACGGTAGCGGCGCACGCCTAACCTGCGGTTCTTCCGGTGCGGTGAGCACCTGGGCGGCAGGCATGAGAGGCGTGCGCGGCTCCGATAGTGCGGCGTTATCCTGCGTGCTGTATCCGGCGGAGACTGCGGATCGTGCGCTGCCATTCGCCCCGGCCGACGTGGCGTAGCACCCGGTGTTGAGCACGGCGCCAAATAGGAACGCTGCGATCGAGAATCTCTCGCCCCTGTGCGGTGAGGGTATACACGCGCGAACGGCGGTCTTCCCCCGGTTCCACGTGAACCCAGTCCCGGTTCTCTAAGGCGTCCATGTTGCGCGATATTGTGCTCGGGTCCGACCCAAGGCGTTCTGCGAGGTCTGCGCTGCTGATCGGTTCGTAGAGCGACAGGTGCACGAGAATCGCGAACTGAACCGAGGTGATGTCCGCCGGCCGGAACTCTTCTTCGAATATTCGCCGCACCGCCTTGTACGCCATACCGAGGTGTGACGCAGGGCAGGTCTGCGGCAGCAGCCACAGCTCGTTGTCTATTTTTTTCCCCCGCCGGCGACGAGCGCGGGAGACCATGTACGTGTTACTCACAGTTTCAATGTACCCAGCCCATACAGCCCCGTCAACAGCATACGGGCGGGGCTATGCCAGCCCCTGAAACCCCATGAATGCCAAAGCCAGAAGGCCGGCGGTAACCAGCGCGATCGGTCCCCCCTGCATCGCCTTCGGAACCGGCATCAACGCGAGCCGCTCACGAATGCCTGCAAATGCAATCAGGGCAATCGTGAAGCCTACCGCGCTGGCGATCGCAAAGATGATGGTCTCGCCGAGCGAATACTCGTGCTGAACGATGAGAAGGGCTACGCCCATGATCGCGCAGTTAGTAGTGATCAGCGGAAGAAAGACGCCGAGCGCCTGGTGAAGCGGGGGGCTCACCTTCTTCATCACGATCTCCACCAACTGGACCAACGAGGCGATCACGAGAATGAACGAGACGGTCTGCAAGAACTCTATTCCGAACGGAAGCAGCAGGAAATGGCGAATCAGGTAGGTGGAGATCCCTGCAATCGTCATAACGAACATGACCGCAGCGCTCATTCCAACCGCGGTAGACAACCGTGAGCTTACCCCGAGAAACGGACAGATGCCGAGGAACTGCACCAGCACCAGATTGTTTACCAGCATCGCCCCAATTACGATCGTCAGATAGTCACCGGTCATCTCAGCGTGCTCCTTCCGTGGCCGGCACCCGGCTCACCGTATCTCTGCGAGCAGCGGCCAGCGCCCGCGCTTTCTTGACTCCCGTGTTTACCCCGGCGATCAGAAAGCCGAGCGCGATGAACGCGCCGGGAGGCATTATGAACAACAGCATAGTCGTTGCATCCTCGGCGACAAAGGCCAGGCCGAACAGCGACCCGCTGCCGAGTATTTCACGCACCGCGCCGAGCATCGTCAGTGCCATGGTGAAGCCCACGCCCATTGTCACCGCGTCGAGCACCGATGAGGCGAGAACATTGCGCGACGCGAACGCCTCCGCTCGCCCGAGGATCAGGCAGTTCACAACGATAAGCGGGATAAACAGCCCCAAGGACTCGTGGAGATCCGGCAGATAGGCCGCCATCGTTAGATCGACGATCGTGACGAAGCTCGCGATCACGACGATATAGGCCGGGATACGCACCTTCTCAGGAATGAGATCTTTAATGAGGGCGACGACGATATTGGACCCCAGCAGCACTACCGAGCTCGCCAGGCCCATGCCGATTCCGTTGATCGCCGTGCCGGTAACGCCGAGAACCGGACACATGCCGAGCAGCATTGCGAACACCGGATTCTCGCGAAATATTCCTTTGGTGAGCTGGCCTCTGAAGCCTGAAGCGTCGGACATGTTATTCTACTCCTCCTGCCTTTTCGAACGCGTCGACGGCGCGACGAACCGCATCCGCCACTGCCCGGGTGGAGATGGTCGCCGCGGTGATGGTATCGATGTCGCCGGTGTCGGCGTCGGCCCGGAGATCAAACTCCTGCGGGTCGATGTCGCGGAACTGCGCGAGAAAGCGATCGCGGGTGATGGCGTCTCCCAGCCCGGGGGTTTCGCTGTGTTGGACGACCTCTACCCCGGTGATGGTTCCGTCGGGGGCGAACCCCACCATCACCTCGATCTCGCCGCCGTATCCGCGCCCGGTGTAACTGTGGACAGCCAGCCCGACCGGCTCGCCGTCGCGACTCGCCGGGTGAAAGCGAATACGTTCCAGCTCCTCTATCTCGTAGGCCTCTTCCATCGGGTCGTTGTCGAACTCCGGGAGCACTACCTCCAGCGCCGCTCGTTGCCGGGCCAGCCGGTTCTCGGCGATCCGCTCAGCGGTCTGCAGATGCGTAAAGCCCAGCAACAGGGCTGAAACAAGGGCAATCGTGGTGAGCGCGATCACCATGTTGGGAAAGGTGGACTCTATCTTTGCCATTAGCGTGCCGCTCCTTTGCCAAAGCGCGGCGGTCTGAGCTTGTTATCGATCAGCGGTACAAAGGCATTCATGATCAGAATCGCGTAGGTCACGCCTTCGGGAAACCCGCCGAACAAACGAATAACCGCCGTCAGCAGTCCGCATCCGGCCGCGAACAGGATTCGGCCGTTCCGCGACATCGGCGAGGTTGCCATGTCGGTCGCCATGAACCAGGCGCCGAGCATCGCGCCGCCGGCGAGCACATGGAACAACGGGTCTGCGTAGCTATCCGGGTCGAAGAGCCAGAAGAGGCCGGTGATCAGCGCCAGGGTTCCCAGAAACACCACCGGCGTTTCGAGCGGGATCAGGCGGCGATACAGCATATAGGCGCCGCCGATCAGAACCGCCAAGGCGCTGATTTCGCCCATTGAGCCGCCTACCGTGCCGAGAAAGAGTTCAGTGTGACTGGGGAGATCGGCGGCGATAGCCGACAGCGGCTCCCCGAGCTGCAGCGCATCCGCGATTTGGCCCAACGGGGTGGCGCCGGTAGCGCGGTCGACGCCGAGCGACAGTAGCTGGTCGCGCGGAAGCGCCCATGTATTCATATGCACCGGAAAGCTCACCGTCATAAAGGCGCGGCCGATCAGGGCGGGGTTGAACGGGTTGGTGCCGATACCCCCAAAGGCCATCTTGGCTACGCCGATTGCAACGACGGCACCCACAACGAGTTGCCACATCGGAACCGCGATCGAAACGTTGAAAGCCAGCAGCATCCCGGTGACCACCGCTGACCCGTCGTCGACGGTCGGCTGCCGGCGCAGGAAAAACCGCTGAATCACGTACTCGGTAGCCACACATGCGGCGCTGGTTACCAGGACGGCCATGATGGCGCGTATGCCGAATACCAGTGCGGAAGCTGCAAAGACCGGTAGCAGCGCAATCACTACGCCCCACATGATGCTGCGCACCGTGAGCTCGCTCTTCACGTGCGGTGAACCTGAAACAACTAATGTCTGACTCATAAAGGTGCTTCTTCTCTCGGTGTAATGCCGCGGTGATCAGCTCGTCGATGCGCGTCGCATCTCGTGCACCTTCACCTTGCTGACCTTGATATAGTCCAACAGCGGGCGGTTGGACGGGCAGATATAGGTGCAACTACCGCATTCGATGCAATCCAACACGTCGTGCTCGTCGGACTGTTCCCAGTACTCAACGCGCGCCAGCTTCTCGAGCAGGTATGGCTCCAGCCCAACCGGACAAACCTCAACGCACTTAGAGCAGCGAATGCACGGGACCGTCTCGCGCTGCTCGGCTTCGGCCTTGGTGAGCAACAGTATTCCCGAAGTACCCTTGGTGACCGGAACACTGAGGTCAGGGACCGCCTTGCCCATCATCGGGCCTCCGGCGATGACCTTGGCTACGTCGTCGGTCATACCCCCGGCAGCTTCAATAGCGCGGGCGAACGGTGTGCCGATTCGAATCAGAAAGTTGCCCCGGTTCGAGAGAGACGTCCCGGTCACCGTAACCACTCGATCGATCAGCGGACGGTTCTTCTGGATTTCGTGGTAAGCCGCTAAGGCGGTGCCGACGTTGTTGACTACGCACCCCACATCGAGCGGCAATTTCCCGCCGGGGACCTCGCGGTCCAGAATCGCCTTGATCAACTGCTTCTCGGCGCCCTGCGGATACTGCACTTTCAGTCCGTAGACTTCGATGTTGGGGAACCGTTCCGCACCCTGCGTCATGGCTTCGATTGCGTCGGGCTTGTTGAGCTCGATCCCGACAACTGCGCGGTCCACGCGCAACGCTTTGCGAAGGACCTCGATGCCGACGAGGATTTCATCGGTATGTTCGAGCATCAGACGATGATCGGCGGTCAGATACGGCTCGCACTCAACTCCGTTGATGACGAGCGTGTCGACCTGCTTGCCCTCCGGAACCATGTACTTCACATTGGTTGGGAACGCTGCCCCGCCCATCCCGACGATACCGGCCGCCTTGATGCGGTCGATGATCTCCTCAGGCGTGGCGGTGATCTCGGTCACCAGGTCGGGCGAGCGGTCGATATCGTCTTCCCATTCATCACCCTCGACCGCAATCACCACTGCGGGCTTGCGGAAGCCGGCCGCATCAAGCGCTTCATCGACGCGCTTGACGGTCCCCGAAACCGTCGAATGCACATTGGCGGAGATAAAGGCTTTGCCTTCACCGATCAGGGTGCCGACCTTGACTTTGTCGCCTTTCTGCACGACCGGTTCGGCCGGGGCCCCGATGTGCTGGCCGAGCAATATCGAAACCTCATCAGGCGGATCGAGAACCTGAATAGGGGAATCAGCAGTGAGCTTGTTTTCAGGGGGGTGAACACCGCCCATTGGAAAGGTCTTGACTGCTACCATGGTAATGCGCCTTCCTTGAATCTATGGTTTATGCCTGCGTGTCGGCAGTCTCTTTCTTTGCTTGTTTGGGCTTCGGCGGCTCAAAGGTCGCTACGATCGCGTTGGTCGGACAAACCGGGACGCATTTGCCGCAGGCGATACACTTGTGCGGATCGATGTAGGCAAGGTTGTTTTGCATACTGATCGCCTGAACGATGTCGTTGCAGACCCGCACGCACTTGCCGCAGCCGATGCACGCCACCTTGCAGTTCTTGCGCGCGACGCCGCCCGGTTGGGTGTTGCGGCAGTTGATCCAGACCCGGCGCTCCGCCTTCCCTTTGCCCCGTGGTCGGATCTCAAACAGGTCACGCGGGCAGGCGCGCACACAGGCTCCGCAGCTAGTGCAGAGCTCCGGGATCACCTCCGGCAGGCCGCTGTCGGAGTTCATTACAATCGCGTCAAAGGGGCAGGCGATCTCGCAATCGCCGAGCCGCAGACAGCTATGCGGGCAGCCGTTGATCCCGACGTACAGTGAGTGGGCGATGGCACAGGTGGGAGGTCCCTGATACTGGGTCTTGGCCGGGGCGTTGGAACAGCTGCCCCCGCACCTGAGGACTGCGATGGTCTTATGGGTGCTGCCCATCTCGAAGCCGAAGTATTCGCCGATTTGCGTCATCGTCTCCGAGCCGCCGGGCGGGCAGCTGAGCCCCGAAACGTCGCCGCTATCTGCAGCCTCGACGAGTGCTTCGGCAAACCCGGAACACCCGGCGAACCCGCAGGCGCCGCAGTTGATGCCGGGTAGCATCTGCGTGACCTCGTCTATGCGCGGGTCTTCCTCGACCTTGAAGCGCTGCGAAATGACGTAGAGCACAACCGCGAAGCCGGCCGCCACTCCCCCGAGTGAGAGGGCTGAGTATATGAGAAGCTCGTTCATAGCGTACCTCGTTCACCAGTATTCATCCGATATGCGCCGATGTGCACGAATCGGGCCATGCGATTGCGCTGGGTGTAGGCCAGAACATAATACACCGGAAGCACGAGTAGAGCCGCCAGTCCCGCGACCAGCTCACCGGCACCGTGAGCCTCCAATGTGAAGAAGGTAGTCACCAGCAGAATAAACGGCAGGACAAACGCAATCAATACCGCGAACCAGCCGGCGGCAGGCGGCATCTCGAGCCTGACGCGGTCACCCGGCCCGAGCGGTTCAAGACACTCCGCACGGATGAGCCCTGCACGCCCGTGCCCGCCGACGCAGAGAAGCTTCGCCCGGCACTCGTCGCATGCTGAGAGTTTTTCGATCTCGACCGACGCCACGCCGTCCTCGACTCTGGTCGCAACTCCGGTGTGCACGATCGGCCGTCCTCGTTTCGAGATATGTTCGCTCCACATGACGGTATTTCCTTCGCTCTTATGGGCTGCGGCTGCGGCCTTACGATGACCACCTCGTCTGATGGTAACTGTCGTTCCTGTGTCTCTGGAATGATTGTAACGCCGCAGTGCAGTGTCTTGTAACGGATACCAGATCGGTTAGGATTATAGCCCAGGCACGGCGGTCTTGCAACCGTTACGGGTTTATCCATATCTAGTTTAGTCAATGGGCGCCGGGTCTCCGGATCGCCGCGTCGTCGGATCGCTTGGTCGCGGCTTGACCGGCACCGGTTGCAGGGGCTACAACAGAATCGTGGTATATCGATTGAAGGCACACGAGCACACCGAGGATCGCCTGAGGCTGGGGTTCGGGGTGGGCTGGCGCATTTTCTTCGTCCTGATTGCGCTCGGCTTCGGCCTTACGGCGCTGCAACCGGACGGCGTCAACCTCTTCCGGGGGTTGATCGCTCTGATAGCCCTTGGAGCCGCTGTCTATGTCGAGGAGTGGCTCTTCGACCGCATCGCCGACCGGGTGATCAGCCGCACCGGTGTCATCGCGCTGACCACAAAACGCGAGCTTCCGATGAGCGATGTGTCTGCGGTGGTGTGCCGGACGACATACCCGCCGGGCCTGGGGCCGGCCGGTCAGGTGAGCAGCCCGGAGGCCGGGCGACCGGAGGCCGGGCGACCGGTGGGGCGCACGGAACCCGGCAGTACGCATTCCGGCGAGCGGCGCACGCTCGGCCGCGCGGGGGTGCCGCCGGTTGGAACCAGCACCGGCTTTGAGTTTCTGCGCCGCAGCAGCGGCGGGATGCTGCCGCGCGTCGGCCACCGAGGGCACGTGCGGCTATGGCTTGAACGGTCCAGCGGCGAACGCGTGCATGTAATCACCGATTCGGTGCGCAGTTATGACTGGGTGGCCGATCTCGGGCGCACGATAGCGACCTTCACGCGCACTCCCTACCGCGAAGAGTAGCCCCCGACCGGAAGGGCGCTTGCCTCCGGGCCCCGTTCAGGTTCATATAGAAAGCAGGCCACTGTGTGCCGCGCGCCGACCTCGTAATGCTCGGGCTCGGGAAGGCGCGGAAACCGAATCTCTATGTACCGTTCATCAACGGTTATCTCTTCCACCGCCTCGTCGATAGGCTGATCATGCTCGCGCATCAACTCTTTGACCGTCTGCGCTGCTTCGGATGGTTCTGTGCCGTCGGCGAGCCTCATTATCAGACTGGTTCCCTCAACCTCCAAGCGTGTAACCGCCGCCCGCAGCGCCTCAGCGCGGCCGTTTTCGGCGTTCTCGATCAGGAGCTTCAGATCACGGCCTTCAAAGCCGCAGTGCGCCAGCGCGAACGGGCAGCGCCGATGAAACCGGCAGCCGTTGGGTATGCTCAGCGGGTCGGGAATCTCGCCCCGAGCATCAACATGTTTGCGCTCGAGGTCCGGATTCGGACTTGGAACGGCGGCGGTGAGCAGTCGAGTATACGGATGCCGCGGATTCTCGATCACCTCTGCAGTAGGTCCTATTTCAGCCAGCCGACCGAGATACAGGATCGCGGTCCGGTCACAGATGTAGCGGATCGTCGCAAGATCGTGGGAGATATACACAATCGACATGCCGAGCTCATCACGGAACCGCCGGAAGAGGTTCAACACGCCGGCACGGATCGAAACGTCAAGCATCGAAACCGGCTCGTCGGCCACGAGTAGCGCCGGGTTGCTCACAATCGCACGAGCTATTGCCACTCGCTGGCGCTGGCCACCGGAAAGCTCATGTGGATAGCGGTCAAGGAACTGCTCGGCGGGGTGTAGCTCAACCTGCCGCAGCACCTCGGCAGCGAGGTCAAACCGCGTATCCGGTGTTCCGATTCCGAAGTTGCGCAGCGGCTCCAAGAGGGTCTGGAAGATCGTGAAGCGAGGGTTCAATGTCTCGTACGGGTCCTGAAACGCCATCTGTATCTCACGCCTGAGATCGAATCGGAACTTCCCTTTAGCAAAGAGCGGCTGCCCGCCATACGAAACCAACCCGCCTGTGGCATTCTGCAGTCCCGTGATTACTTCTCCCAGAGTGCTCTTGCCTGACCCGCTTTCGCCGGCCAGCCCGAGGATCTCGGCTCTGCCGACCTCGAAGCTCACACCGTCGAGCGCTTTCACGACCGGCCGCGTCCGCTGCCGGACACTCTCGACGAAGCCGCGCTTCTGCGTGAACCAGCGCAATAGGTCGGAGACAGCGAGAATGTTGCGATCCCCGTTGCCGCTGATCGGAGAATCGTCACGCTCGAACAAGGATGCCGGATCGGGGCGGTGCGTTGTGCGCTCGAGCCGTGTCTCGGTTTGCGCTTGCTTTTGCCACTGCAGCTGCTCCCCGGCAGCGCGGCGAAACTCAGCTGCCCGTTCGGCGTAGTGGCACGCTGCGTAGTGCTGTGCGCTGATTGGTCGCAACTCCGGTACTTCCCGTCTGCATTTGTCGGTCGCAAACGGGCACCGCGCGGCGAACGCGCACCCCGGAATCGGCTGGGCGAGGTCAGGCGGGGCTCCCGGGATCGATATTAGTTCGCCTTTAGCACTCTCCAAGGTTGGAAACGCGTTCAACAGTCCGATCGTGTAGGGGTGAGCGGCCTCGTTGAAGATCGTGCCGGTTGGTCCAACCTCGGCCATCCGGCCGGCATACATGACGGCAACACGATGACACATCTCTGCGACGAGAGAGACGTCATGGGTGACCAGAACCATGGAGTTCTTCAGCTCTCCCTGTATGAGCTCTAACTGCTTCAGGATTCCATCCTGTACCACAACATCAAGCGCCGTGGTCGGCTCGTCGGCGATGATCAGCTCCGGGTCCAGCGCAAGCGCCAGAGCGATTACCGCCCGCTGGCGCATGCCGCCGGATAACTGGTGCGGATATGACCGCAGCCTTTTCGGTTCCAGTCCGACTAGCTCAAACAGCTCGGCCGCACGCCGGAGTGCAGAACGGGTGGTGCTGCCGGTGTGCAGTTGCAGCGTCTCGAGGATCTGATCGCCGACAGTGTAGACCGGATCGAGGGAGTTCATGGCGCTTTGGGCCACCATCGAGATCTCACGCCACCGCACCTTACGCATTTCCGGGTCCGAGAGTTTCGCGAGGTCACGCCCCTTGAACCGGATGCTTCCCCCGACAATACGTGCGTTCGGAGCGTTGATCCGCAGCAACGACTTCGAGAATGTGGTCTTTCCGCAACCCGACTCGCCGACCAGGCCGAGGTTTTCGCCCCCCTCTAAGGTCAGCGAAACGCCGTCCACCGCTCTGACTTCCTGTCCGCGTGAGTGGTAATAGGTCTTGAGTTCCCGTATGTCGAGCAGCATCGCTTATCTCCTCGAGAGCCGTGGGTTGGCGATCACTTCAAGCGCGCGCGAAACAAAAAAGACCGACACCACGCTCAGCATGATCAGCACTCCGGGCGGGATTACCCACCACCATGCTGTTCGCCAGGCTCCCGACAGGCGTGCTTGGTGCAGAATGGTTCCCCACGAGTAGAGTCGCGGTGGGCCTAGACCGAGGAAGCTCAGTGTTGCCTCCGCAGTGATTGCAAACGCCATCGCCACCGCCAACTGTAGAAATGCAAGCGGCAGGACGTTCGGCGCAATGTGCTTGTAGATGATTCGTAACGGGGAGGCTCCGGCGACGCGCGCAGCCTTGACGAACGGACGGTCTGCCAACGACAGCACTTGGGAGCGGATAATCCGCGCGGTGGTGCGCCAGGTCAACAACCCCACGGCCAGGATGATGATGTGAATGCCGGGGCGCCAAAGGAGTACCAGCACCATCGCAAAGGGTTCAAGCGGCAAGGCGTACATGATGTCTACGATGCGCATCAGCACATTGTCGGTCCGTCCCCGCAGGTAGCCCGCGAACAATCCGACGTTCGTCCCGATGACGGTTACCATCAGGGCTGCCACGAAACCCACGAGCAGCGCGGTACGGCTTCCGTGGATTACCTGGCTGTATATATCCCTTCCGTTGTGCGTTGTTCCAAAGTAGTGTTCTTGGGACGGGCGTGCGAGTGAGTTGATATACGGGTCCGTCCCGACAACCACCGTAGTCTCCCCGTCGCTCGTAACGTCGCGGAAGTGGCGGGTGTAGCCGGTTCGTACCTGCTCCCAGGTGCCGTCAACGCGGCGCATCATATCACCGTGGGTTCCAACCACCTGTACCTGGTCGGCACTTACCATGGCCACCGCACGCAGGGTTCGCGTTAACGCACCTTGTTCCTCGATCCATTCACCCTCCCGGTAGCGGAGGACCGTTCCGCGTTCGCCGACTGCATAACCGGCGCTTTCGTCGAAGATGGCGATGTTGTGCAGATCGCGGAAGGTCGGCGAGTCAACCTCTTCCAGTTGTTCCCCGTCGAAACGCAGCAATGTCCCGCGTGCCCCGACGATATAACCGTAATCCGCTCGCAACAGCGCAACGGCGAAGAGGTCTCGCTGCACGGGCGCTTGGAGCGGCTCCCAGTCTTCCACGCCGTTCTCCGGATCCAGATGAAGCACCGTTCCGTTCTGACCGACGGCCAGGGCTGCCCCCGTGTCGGTCAGCGACACGCCGAACAGGTCAACCTCGGTGGGAGCCGGGACCTGTTCAAACTCACCGCCGGTCAACCACAGAACGGTGCCGTTATGCCCGACGGTGATCGAACGCCCCTCTACTGTCGAGATTGCGCGCAGGGTTTCGGTCGCGGGCGTTTCAACCGGCAGCCATTCGGTGCCGTCATAACGTACGACCTCTCCCCCCGCGCCGGCCGCGAAATAACTGTCTGGACCGTCAGCCGAAACCGAGTACAGCGTGTCGGCTGCAATGCCTGCCTCTATCTCAACGCGATCGCCGTGCACCCACAGGGCGGTTCCTTCCACGCGCTCGGTCATGACGTACGGATCGTGCGTTGCAAGCAAGGGGGCAAACGCAGCTATCAGCACGAGCACTACGATTACCACGATACCGAAGGTCGCCAGACGATCCTGCTTGACTGCTCGCACGAGGAGCATCAGTGTCTCTCGCATCTCAGCCCCCTGCTCCTTCGGAAGAATAGCTGACACGTGGGTCGAGCCGGCCATAGACCACGTCGGCGGCGAAGTTGAGTACCAGGATGATTGCAGCCATCAGCATAAAGGCTGCCTGCGCCAGCGGATAGTCACTGGTGCGGACGGCATTGAACATCTCGAGCCCCAGTCCCGGCCACGAGAACACCACTTCCACGACTACCTGCCCGCCGACGGCTAGACCTGCAGTGATCGCCGCCTGAGTTACTACCGGCAAGAGCGCGTTGCGGGCGGCGTGCCGGTACATAATCCGCGCCTTGGATAGTCCGCGCGCTTCGGCAAACTCGATGAAATCCTCGCCCATTACTTCGAGCATGGCATTCCGCATGATCAGCATCGGCAGACCGGTATAGTAGAGCGAGATCACGATTGTCGGCAGGATCAAGTGATGCAGGAAGTTCAGCGTAAAAATCTTATCGAAAAAGTGAGCGGCCTCATACGGGAAGGTGCGCATACCGCTCGTCGGGAACCAGCCGAGCCGTATGCCGAAAAGCATGATTAGGAGCATCCCTACCCAAAACATTGGAGCAGACCGGAACACAAGTCCGGCGGTTATCCCTCCGGCCTCCAGCCTGGACCCGCGTTTCCATGCCAACAACACTCCCAATAGCGGCCCGACGATGTACGATATGAGAAAGGCCGGGATCATCAAAACCAACGTGTTCGCAACGCGTTCGGCGACGATCGCGGTAACCGGGGCGTTGTAGTGAAACGAGCGTCCGAACTCGCCGGTTGCGACATTACCCAAATAGACGACGTACTGCATGGGCAACGAGCGGTCAAGACCGAAGCGTTCGGTAACGAGCGCCCGGTCTTCGGGTGACAATCCGTCCGTCACGAGTGCGACGGTCGGATCCGGCAATCCGAGACGGAAAAGGAAAAAGAGTACCGTCAGTATCACCCAGAGCGTGAACAGCATCTGCAGCAGCTTATTGACGATAAGCCGTATCATTACGGATGGCTCCTTGTCGAGTCCCAGGCGGAGAATGGAATGCAAACCCCGCCATAAAGGGAATTATGATGCACCGCGAAGCGCTCGGCCTCGCGGTGCAGCTTTTCTCCCGGGATCAGCTCTGTGGTGCGTAGATGCGGCCCTGAGCGTCCCAGGTGTAGCCGGCATCCTCGAGAATCTCACGAGCGCGATCGAGGTTGAAATCAAACCGTTCGACATCCGGGTTGTGCCAGAATGAGTTAATCGGCGCGATGACCGAGTAACCGGGCTCACCCCTGCCTTCCAGCAGAACGTCGATGATGGTCTCACGATCGATTGCGTGCGCGAGCGCGCGTCGGACCTCGCGATCGTTAAAGGGCTCGCGTCGCAGATTGTAGGTCAGATGATAGTAGCCGAAGTCACCGACGGTCACGACCGAAATGTGGTCTTCATCCTCGGCGATCGAAATCTGACCAGGTTCCATTCGCCAGGCCGTCATGTCTATCTCCCCGGTTACGAGGCCGGTGAAGACTCCTTCGGAATCGGCGTACGTGATATAGTCGATGCCGTCGATCGCGATGTCGCCGGCACTGAAGTGTTCCTCGAAGACCGAGAGCGCCTTGTATTCGCCCCGGTCGTAGGTCTCGAACTGAAACGGTCCGCTGCCGACCGTTGGAATCTCGTCTGGAGCAAGATCCGAAGGATTGTCGATCTCGGACCAGATATGCTCGGGCAGAATTACAATCTGGCTGAGGGTCACGGTGATGAACGGCGAGTACGGCTCTTCCAGGTGAAAACGCACCGTGCTCGAATCGATGATCTCGACCTCGTCAATAGGACCGAAGAACGGCCGGAAGTAGGCGAAATCGTTCTCGATGAAGTAATCGAAGCTAAACTTGATATCCTCCACAGTCACCGGCTCTCCGTCGTGGAACTCCATGCCGTCACGGATAATGACGTCAACCGTCCGGTCATCGACCTCGATGATCTCCTCGGCCGCCCACGGGTCGGGCTCGATCTCCGGAGTGAGGCGCACGAGTTTATCATAGTACATCCGCATGAACTTCCAGCCCCAGACCGAGGTTGAGTCCAGCGGGTTGATCGTGTCCGGCTCCTGCGAAGTGCCGATCGTCAGGGTGAGGTCGTCACCGAGCGGGGTCACCTCGTAAGGGGTCCACTCGTTGTAGATTGCCTCCCCGGCCATGGCGACGAAGTTCTCGAAGCGCTCGTCGTTGTAGCCGACTACCTCGTCGCGATAGAACAGCACATCGAGCGGCGCGTCGGATGCCGCGATCTCCTGCATTTGAAGCACGATTTCGCGCCGCGCGTCCGGATCGAACTCACGCTCCTGCTGCGTGAACAGGGCATCGTATTCGGGATTCTCATACCCGCCGGGGTTGTTGGCACCAAGATCGGTCTGTCCGCCGTGTAGCGTGCCGAGGAAATGCTGCGGATCGAGACGGTCGACGCGACCCGACCAGCCGAGAATCGTTGCGTCAAAATCCTGCTCGTCGTAGAAGTATTGCAGCAGGGTGGAGAACTCCATCGGCTCTACGTTCACCTGAAACCCAAGCTCTTCCCACGCATCCTGAATGAGGAATGCCGCTTCATAGCGAATCGGATCGTATGATTCAGTTGTGGTGAATAGCGTGATCTCGGGAATCGGCTCACCCTCCGGTTCCGGCTCACCGCCGGCGAGCGCAATCACCGCACCCGCTCCCAGCAGCAGAACGAGTAACAGCACCGTGCAAATCGGTCGCATAGCTTTTCGCATAACGCACTCTCCTTTTTGCAGCGAAAAATTTTGCATAGAAGCGTCGCAGGAATCGGACGATAGTGTCAATGAAATTTGCATATACATTCACGGATTTATGCGAGAACGAGCTCCCGGACAGGATCACAGGGTGCATCGTGCTCAGGGCGGTGGCGACGCGGTGTGCAGAAAGCGTTCCTCTATGTGCTGCGCGAGCGCGTCGAGCTCCTCGAACCCGTACTGGGGAACCCGGTACTCCACCGGGGTGTCGGTGACGATCGCAAACAGCTCCGTCTCTTCGCACAGCAAATCCTCCCCGATATCGGCGCGATAGACCTCGATCTTGGGCTTATCGGCGCTCTTGTAGCCTTCGGTGAGGACCAGGTCAATATCGGTGAGCTTGGCGAGGATCTCGTCGAGCTTATACTCCTCGCGTCGTTGCTCGATCATCGCGAACTTCCACGGCGATGAGATCATGACGATATCGGAGCCTGCCTGGGCGTGACGCCAGGTGTCTTTGCCGGGCTTGTCGATCTCAAAACCGTGCACATCGTGCTTAACGGTTGCGATGCGGTAGCCGCGACGCTTGAGCATCTCGATCAGACTGCAGATTACGGCCGTTTTGCCCTTGCGTGATGACTTGCCGACGATTGATAGGGTTGGGATCATGCGTGCTCCTCAGGATTCTGCGTTAGTTTCGGGCGCATCGATCAGCTCAACACGGATGCGGTGCGCATGCTCGCCGGCAGCGCCCGGCGCCGAGGAATCGGAAACCGCGGAACCGGGGACCCACAGTGCGTTGCTCTCCCCGAGCTCGAGATAAATACTCCGATGCCGAACACGCCGGGCGAAAAGCTGCCCGGAGCGGACCTCCACTCGAAGCCGCTGCACTTTCCCCGGGCTCGGCTTTTGCCCCGGGTCGAGAAGCGTGACGGTAGCTTCAGGATTGCGCGTACCGCCGGCTCCGAGCAGGGCGCGGACCGCCGGACGAACCAACAGGTCGAACGCGGTCACCGCCGCAGCCGGGGTGCCGGGCAGTGCAAACCACGGGACCGGCCCGCAGAAACCGAAGGTAGTGCTGCCGCCCGGGCGTACAGCGACGGCGCTGAAGACCGCGGCGGTCCCCAGCCTCTCAAGCGCCTCCCGCACGAGGTCCTTCCGTCCGCCTCCGGTACCTCCGGTGGTGATCAGGAGGTCGGCTCCGTCTTCGGCTGCGCTTCGCAGACTTTGCAGCACCGCCTCGATATCATCCGGGTCCGGAGGCAGCAGGCGCGTCTCCAGCGCGAGCTCCCGCATAGCGGCTGCGAGGAGGGTCGCGCCGTCCGGATAGCGCTGTCCCGGCCCGAGGGAGGTTCCGGGCGGGACGAGCTCGTCGCCGAGCGGCAACAGCGCGACCTGTGGACGGCGGTGCACCGGCAGGACGGTGAGGCCGAGTGCAGTCACGAGGGCCACGGTCGCAGGGCGCACCGGCCGGCGGGCCGCGACGACGCGCTCGGTGGCTGCGATCTCGTCTCCGGGCCGAGTTAGCCAACGTCCCGCCGGGGTCGGCTCGCGAATGACAAGCGCGTCCCCGTTGGGGCTGAGATCAACTTCCTCGGAGCTCAGAACCGTGTCGGCGCCCTCGGGAATCAGGGCGCCGGTCATCACGCCGACAGCTCGGCCGGCCGCAAGCCTCGGCGGGGGTACCCTGCCGGCGGTGACGGTGGCGGCGATCGGCAGGTGGACCGGGTTATTCCGGGTCGCCGAGGCGGTGTCTGCCGAACGAACTGCATAGCCGTCGCGGCGTGCGGTAGTGTCGCGCGGAAGGTCGGAGGAGGCGTAAACCGGCTCAGCGGTATACAGGCCGCCACAGCGCTGGGGCGGCTCGTGCACCACCGGACAGGCGCGCAGATGGGTTTCGACACGCCGTCTGGCCTCGTGTAGCGGTATGCCCGGATTCATAAGAGCCTCCATATCTTGCAGGATGCCGAGAGCGGCCCGCCGCCTGCGCGCGACGCTGCGCTGGACGCGGGTGACAAACCCCGGCGGATACCTGTACTTTATATCGTGTCATGATTCTCAAGCCAATTGAAGACGAACAACTGCGCGGACACCTGGACTCCATCGCCCCCGACAGTCTCAATATCGTCATTTTGCAGCGCGGTAACTATCGTGGCGCGATTCTGAACGGTACCACGATGGTCAACCAGATGAGGGCGAACCACGAGCTCGGCATTATCGAGACGCTGTTGCTTGGGCAAGCGTTTCTCGCCGCCGGGTTGTTGAGCTGCAATCTCAAGGGCCAGGACCGTATGGGCATTGCACTCAGCTGTGAGGGTCCGGCCAGGGGGTTCTCAGTGGAGGTTGATGCCTCTGCGGCGGTGCGCGGATACCTGCATCAGGTCCCGATAGCCGTGGAAGGCCCGGTTGAGAGCTACGATCTCGCGCCGTTCATCGGGCCCGGCGTCCTCTCGGTGACAAAGCACCTGCAGGATGCGAAGCAGCCGTTCGTCGGCAAGATCGAGCTAGAGTACGGTACACCGGCGCAGGACCTTGCGTTGTACTTCACGCGCTCGGAGCAGACCCCTACAGCGTTCAATCTGAGTGTGCAGTTCGATTCCGGCGGACGCGTGGTTGGTGCCGGCGGCTTGATGATACAGGCTTTCCCGGGCGCGGACCGCGAGGTGAGCGCAAGGCTCGACGCCGCAGTGCGACACCTTACCTCACTCGGCAGGTTGTTTGCCGCCGGTGAAAGCGGGGAGGATGTCGTGACGCGCGAGTTTGAGGAGTTCGAACCGATCGTAGTGAGCAACCGCTCGCCGCGCTTCAGCTGTCATTGCTCGAAACAGCGGTTCGCAGACTTCCTGGCGGCGCTTCCGATCGATGAGATTCGTGATATCCGTGACAACGGGCCGTTTCCGTTGCGCACAACGTGTCACAACTGCAACACCACCTATGAGTTCAGCCGCGAAGAGGTGGAGAATGCTTACGACATGGCGCGTTGAAAGCGCCGTGTGGGCGGTCTGAAAATGGGGTGGTCGACCAAGCCCGCAGAGCGGTACCTTTTAGTTAGGTAACCCCATCATACTGAGTGGCGAGGTTGATATGACCTTCGACGCTGATAATCGCGCAAGACTCGAGGAACATGCGGCAGCCGCAAGCGAGTTGATCAAGCAGGGTGAGTATCGTACGGCGATCGAGCACCTGACGCTCGTGTTACAGGAGGCACCAAACGACACGAAAGCGTTGTGGGAGTTGGCGATGGCCTATACCAACCTCGATCGCAATCATGCGGCCCTGGCGGTGTTGAAGCGGCTCAGCGGCTTGATTTCCAGCAGCGGCGAGCTCTGTACCGCGATCGGATGTGTGCTGATTCGCCTCGCACGTTTTCAGGAGGCGAAGGTCTATCTTCTGCGAGCGTACGCAGCGGATCACGACAATGCGCTGATTCTCCGTAATCTCGGGCACGCGTATCAGGGACTTGGAGAGGTGTGTTCCGCCGAGCAGGCCCTGCTCGCAGCGCATGAGCTTGATCCGGACGATAACCGTACGGTTCACGCACTGGCGCAGTTCTATATGCGCAAGCGTGACACGCGCATGGCGGAGCACTGGGTGAAGCTACTCCTTTCGCGGTCGGCACCGATTGCTTTGGCGCGTGACGCCGAAAAGTGGTTGTTGCGCATTCAAAGCGGATGGGCGTAAAATGAATGAGGCGCGACGGAGGCGTCGCGTGCGAGAATCGGGCGAGAGAGCTATGAGAACGGTAAGACTGCCCACGTTGTTGGTCCTCGCGGCAACCGGGCTCGTCGTTTTGGCGGGGTGCGCAACCGTACGTACCCGCGACACGCTCGGACCGGAGCGCGATTGGGAGTACCTGATCCGCGTGCAACCGCGGGTTGGCGCGGAGGATCTGGAGACGGGGGAGTTGCGCTACCGGGGTCGCGCCGTGCCGACGGTGTTCTCGGAACTCATCCTGTTCGGGCAGCGCTACGAGTATCGCTATCGAACCGAACGGGATACATTTCAGGGGTACCACCGCGACGAGGAGTTTGAGCCTGCTGAGATCACCGAAAGCGGTCCCGAGCTGACGCGGCGCGACAGGAATCGCGGGTGGTATCTTGCGGAGTTTGACGAGCGGCGGCCCGGCACGCCGAGCGGATGGATCTGGGTGCGCCGTGAAAACCTGAGCGCGTACCTGGACCCACGTGAGATTCGTGAGTTCGCCGACTATTACGGGCTCGTAGAGCTTGCGGGGCGGACAAGGGCTGAACGGGACCGGCGCTCGAACGTTCAGTTTACGTTTTCCGTGCATCAGTCAGTGGGTCGTTGATCGAACGGAGAGTTCGGCGGCCTGACCGACGTTTTCAACCACGGCTACATGTTCGAGATTCCGCGCGGCCTGCGCGGGAAATACGCCGTCCTGATGTTAACGATGGGGGCTGCCGATTGCGCCCTATACCAGGCTAAGGAGTCCGGCAAAGGATGTATAACCGCCGTGTCGATGGTGAGCTCCCACAGATGGGACCGGTAACGCGAGTGCGAACCGAGTTCCGCTTGAAGATAGGGATAGCGAACGGAGCCCTGCTCATTGCGGCAGGGCTTATCGCGGCGGTGCTGATCAGCGGTTGCACAACCACGGGGCAGCGCGTTCCGCTCGATGACCTGGAGGCCGTGCATGGTCTGGATTCGGCGCGCCTCCTAACCTATTATCACCTGGCGCTGGCTGCGTGGCGTGAACAGGATGAGTATCGGGACACCGGTTGGGAGCTGCGCTATTTCGGAGCGGAAGAGACCAATACGCTCGGTGTCGCCTATGAGCATGGCGCGCGCGTGGTCGTCGCTTTTCGGGGCTCACAGCTGCAGCGCAGTGATATCGAGCGCCGGCTGAACTTCAGGTTCTTCCCGGCGCGTCTTCCGTTCGACCACACGCCGGAGCGGGTCCGAGTGCACAGCGGTTTTCTCGAGAAGTATCTCTCGGTGCGCGACGACCTTCATGCCCTGGTTCGAAGCTCGAATCGTCCGGAGATCACCGTGGTCGGACATAGCGGAGGCGGGGCGCTCGCCTCGCTGGCGTACTTCGATCTCAAACGGAGATTCCCCGATCGCAGGGTCCGGGCGATCACCTACGGCATGCCGCGCGTGTTCAACCGCACCGGGGCCGAGATCATCAACCGCGAGCGCAGCCGGTTCCTGCGGGTCGTCAACGGCGACGACATAGTTCCGCGGGTACCGTTCCGGGCGTTCGGGTTCCGCCACGTCGGTACCGAACTGGAGCTGTCGCCGGGCCGCTGGTACCGACCGTTTTCACAGTACGATCACCACCCTGGGTACCGTACGGAGCTCGAAGCGCGGGCGGGCACGACAGAGCCCTGGCACCTGGGGCATCCGGACCCCTGATCGCGGGCGGCCTAATCGTGCGAACCCCTGATCGCGCGAAGCCAAATTGCGCGGGGCCTGGTCGCTCGGTGTCCAGTCGCTTGGGGCCTCGCCCACGATGCCGTCCCGCGCATGTCCGGCCGGACAACGATACAATTGTTACACCCAGCTGAACGTTTATCAAGTTCGCATTGACGCATCCGAAATTCGGTGCTTGAATAGTTAACAGGCCGAAAGTCAACAGGCTGAAAACGTCGAAAGAGTCTGTTCGGCCGTCCGAGAGGGTTCGGACTCGAGTAAGCGGCTGCTTGCAGCACGTGGGCAGCCGACTCATTTTTTAGAAATTGGGCGGGATGATAAGCGGTTGGACGCGGGGATCCGGGTGAGAAAGCTCGCAGGGGGGGCAACGCAGAGCATCTATCGTCGCACCTTTGTGATCGGCAGCGGCTACTTCACCGTTGCGCTGGTCGAACCGTTGTACAGCGCCTATGTTCCGCTGATGCTTGCCGATCACCTGCGCACCTCGGTGGCCGTCGGGTCAACGCTGAGCGCCTTGAATCTCATAGCTCCGCTGGTGATACCGGTGTTTGCGGCGTGGTCGGACAAAACGGTCACCACGATCGGGCGGCGGATGCCGTTTATCGTCGTACTCCTGCCGCTGGCGGCTCTTTCGTTGGCGGTCGTTCCGGTCGGTGCCCGCCTGCACCTCGGGGTTCTGATCGTGGCTTTGGGGGCGACAAACCTGTTTCGGCATGCTGCGCGGGGGCCGGTCGTTTCGCTTATGCCCGACCTCGTCCCGTCCGCTCAGCGGTCACAGGCCAACGGTGTCATCAATACCATGGGCGGGTTTGCGGCCATTACAGCCACCGTTCTGTTGGCACCGTTGATCACGGTCGAGCTGAACCTTCCGATCGTCGGACCGACGCGACGAGTTCTGCCGTTCTGGATCATCGCGGTCTTGATGATCGCCGCCACGGTGTTCCTGTACCGGAACGTCACCGAGCCGTACGCGCTGTCTCCCGACCGGGACGAAAGTCCGGTTGACAGTCACGAATCGGGCGCTGCTCGGAAAGACGGGCCCTTGACGTTGATATCTGAGGCCATGCGCTCCGGTCGTGACGAGGTATTGCCGATTCTTGCTGCCGTGGCGCTCTGGTTTCTCGCCTGGAAGCTTCTAACCCCCTTCATCACGATTTACGCGCGCGACGTGCTCGGCGCCGGGGAGGCGACGGCCGGACTCTCGTTCGGTATGCTGGCTGTGGCTCAGACTGCGTTTGCAATCCCGAGCGGAATAGCGGCGGCGCGCTGGGGACGGCGACGAGTGATGAAGGCGGCGCTTACGGTGCTGGTCCTGGTTGGCCTGGCAGCGCTGGGAAACCATATGCTGGCAGGCCGGCCGGGTGGGGCAGGGTTGTTCCCATTTTGGGTGCTGCTGTTCGTCCTGGGGCTCGGATGGGTCGTGCTCGTTACGAACTGTCTGCCGCTCTTATGGGACATCGGCGGAGCCTCGTCGGTAGGGTTATACACCGGGTTGTATTACTTCGCCTCTCAGACCGCCCTGGTCGCAGGGCCGAGCGTAGGCGGCTTGCTCGTCCAGATCGCCGGGTTCGGTGGGCTGTTTGCAGGCTTTAGCGTGGTGATGGTATTGGCGTTGCTGCTTGTCCGCCGGGGAGAGAGGCGCGCAGTTAGGGTTTGATTAATTCGAGTGTCCATGGGTAGCGCGACCGGTCGTTGGCCGGTTACACTATAGATAGTGTCTGCATCTCCGGTCGCTATCGGAAGATGCAAGCTCAGATTTTTTAAGGAGGTGCCATATGCGCAGATTAGCGCTATTGGTCGCAGGTATCGCCGTGCTGAGCGCGGGAGCATTCGTGTTTGCCGCGGGAGCGCCGGAAGAGCCCGATCCCGAGTACCCGCTCGAGATCGAGATGTGGATTGGACTCGGAGGCGAGCTCGGTGAGCGGATCGAGGACATGGCGGCTGACTTCAACGCCATGCAGGATCGCTTCATTGTCAACGTAATCGAGCAGGGCGATTACGAAGAGGCGATGATGAGCGCGATTGCCGCCTACCGGGCCGGGAATCAGCCTCATATTCTGCAGGTATACGAGGTTGGTACCGGCACGATGATGGGCAACCCGGAAGTGATCTATCCGGTTCACCAGCTCATGGAGGATTTCGGTATGCCGTTTGATACCGACGACGTCCTCGAGCAGGTTTCAGCCTATTACTCGGACCTGGACGGCAACATGATCTCGTTCCCGTTCAACAGCTCCACCCCGATCTTCTACTACAACGTCGAGGCTTTTGAACAGGCCGGGCTGGATCCCGATAACCCGCCGCAGACCTGGCCGGAAGTCGAGGAAGCTGCTCAAGCGTTGCTCGAGGCCGGTGATTACACCGCCGGGCTAACCTTCCAGTGGCCTTCATGGACGCAGATGGAGAACTTCTCGGCCTGGCACGACGTGCCGCTCGCGACTCGCGCGAATGGCCTGGACGGCTGGGATGCCGAGCTGGTCTTCAATGACGACGCGCGCGTGAAGCACGTCCAGCAGCTTGCCGACTGGGCGCAGGAAGGGATCTTCGAGTACGGCGGACGTGGCGGCGACGCCGGCCCGCTGTTCAACACCGGCGACGTACCGATGTATATCGCGTCTTCGGCGGCCTACGCCGGAATCGAAGCCGGTGCGGATTTCGAGTTCAGTGCTACCTTTCTGCCGTACTGGCCGGATATCGTGGATGGACCGCAGAACTCCATCATCGGCGGCGGGTCGCTGTGGGTTATGGACGGTCATACTGAGGCTGAGTATGAAGGAATCGCCGAGTTCTTCGACTACCTGAACTCAACCGAGGTGCAGGCCGATTGGCATCAGTTCAGCGGCTACCTGCCGGTAACCAACTCGGCATGGGAGCTTTCGCGCGAGCAGGGCTTCTACGACGAGATTCCGATCCACAACACTGCGATCGAGCAGATCACGCTGAACGAGCCGACCGACAACTCGCGTGGGCTGCGGCTGGGGCAGTTTCCCCAGATCCGTAACGAGATCCTCGACGGCATGGAGGCGGCATTCGCCGGCGACATGAGCGCGCAAGCAGCGCTTGATCGTGCGGTGGAACGGGGCAACGAGCTGCTGCGTGAGTTCGAGCAGACAGTAGCGCGCTAAGCGCAGTTTGCCTTACGGTTTGTGAGAGACATCAGCACGCCGGCTCGGCCACCGCGGTCGGGCCGGCGCAATTTTACGGAGGAGTTGCCACATGGCGACTGGTAAGAGGGTTACGTTTACGAACAAGGGGCTTCCGTACGCGCTGCTGACGCCGGAGCTGACCCTGACGTTCATTTTCTTTCTGTGGCCGGCTTCACAGGCGCTGCTGCAGTCGCTCTACCGGGAAGACGCGTTCGGTCTCACCCGGACCTTCGTGGGCCTTGCCAATTTCCAGCGGGTTCTGAGCGACCCGCAGTACGTACGCGCGATCTGGACCAGTATTGCGTTTGCGGTGGCGGTTGCCGGTTCCACGATGTTAATCGCCCTGTTCCTCGCTTCACTGGCCGACAATATCGGATCCGGGAAGCGAGCGCTTACGTTTCGAACCATTATTATCTCCCCCTACGCGGTGGCTCCGCTGGTGGCCGGCGTAATGTGGTTCTTCCTGTTCAGCCCGGCCGTCGGCGTTGTGGCGTATGCGTTGCGGACTTACGGCATTCGGTGGAACCATACGATCATTCCCGGGCAGGCGTTCCTGCTTGTTGTTGTGGCGGCGTCATGGCAGCGGATTGCATATAACTTTCTGTTTTATCTTGCCGGCCTGCAGTCCATCCCCGACTCGCTGGTCGAGAGTGCGGCTATAGACGGAGCGAGCCCGGTGCGGCGCTTCTGGAAAATAACGTTTCCTTTACTGTCACCGACCACCTTTTTTCTGCTGATCGTGAACTTCATCTTTACCTTTTTTGAGACGTTCCCGATCATACACCAGCTAACCGAAGGCGGCCCGGGAGGCGCAACCGCGACGATGGTGTACCGCATATACCGCGATGGGTTCAGAAGCCTCGATTTCGGCGCGTCGGCGGCGCAGTCGGTGATTCTGATGGCGTTCGTGATTACCGGTGTGG